>JADHUC010000303.1 GCA_016784735.1 Pirellulaceae bacterium
GAGATTCCGCCGCTTGAACAGTGGGAGGAGCCATTGCGTTGGCTATCGCGCCGGCAACGGGAGCGGATTGAGGAACCGTCGTTTTACGAACTGCTGCAGCGCGAAATCCCCAGGCGGCTGCTCCAACCGGCGCCCGGATGACCATGGTCTGCGACGCGAATAGACCGAAATGAACTGCGCGGCAACGCTCGTGGTGCGCCCGCGTGGCGGAAATAATCGCGGTACGATCCGATCGGCGGCCCCAAGTTGAAGGGATTCCCATTGAATTGAGTCGGCGTTTCGCGGATATTGAATGGTATGAATCCCGTCGGCAAGGCTTTTTCGATCGGTGACCAGACTTGCCGACATCATGACGAACGAAAACCCGTTGGCTGACGGGCCGATGAATAAACGACTAGGTAACATTACTGCATCTACGTATCTGGCAAGCGAATTAGCCAAGTTAGGCGAGAGCCTGAAAGGATCCACCCGTGGACATGGACATGTGGAAATACTTTGGCATCACCCACATCGACCATACGGTTATGAACCCGATGAGCCTGGCGAAGACTAGGGAGCTCATCGACCTCCTGCACCTCCCTGCCGGTGGGCGGGTCCTAGACGTGGCCTGTGGTAAGGCCGAGTTTCTCTGCCTCGTGGCGGAGCGGTACGAGGTGACCGGCACGGGGCTCGACCTATCTCCCGTCACCTTCAAGGAGGCTCGAAAGAACGTTGCCGCTCGGGAACTGACCGATCGCATCGAGCTGCTGAACATGGACGGTGGCAAGTATGAGCCGGATCAAGAGGAGAGTCTGGACATGGCCTCATGCATCGGCGCCTCCTGGGTCTACCAGGGCCACCAGAGAACGCTCAAGGCCATGAGCAAAATGGTGAAACCCGGCGGTCTCGTGCTCGTGGGCGAACCATTCTGGAAGATCCTCCCAGACCCGGAGTACCTGAGACTGACCGAACAGGAGGCGGATTCATACGGACCTCACTCTAACAACGTTCAGACCGGTGTGGACCTGGGTCTTACGTTCTTGTACTCCGTCGTATCCACTGGTGACGATTGGGACCGCTACGAGGGGCTCCAGTGGCAAGCCGCCGAACGGTACGTGGCCGCCCATCCCGATGACCCAGACGTGGAGGTGCTTCTCAGGACCATGCACAAGAATCGGGACGCCTACCTGCGATGGGGACGTGACTGCCTGGGCTGGGCCTTGTACCTGTTCAGTACGCCTTGAAGGCCTCGTTACAACTCGATGTGAGGTCACACGGAGGGCGCGTCAGCCAACATGGCGTGGCCGCAGAGCGGAGTCACCGCTTGGTGGTTCAAACTCATTGGATTTCGGCTACACTGAATTGTTGTTCAATCGTTTTCTTGTTGGGAGGTGCGGTGACGGCCACGCCTCCCGTTGGGCGGGCGCAATTGATGGATCAGCGAAATGCCATTGTCGCTTTTGAACTGCCGTCGTTTCGCGTTGCGGTGTTGGCAACACTGGCTGGTTGTCGCGTGCAAATCGGCAATGATGGCATGGGCGGTACGGATCCAGGTACGCCAGGCGTCGAGTGGTATGACCCGGATCCCGAATTGCTACGAACCGACGGTGCTTCTTCGAACACGGATAGTGAGGAATAGTGCCACAGGAACACCGGAGGTTGCCGCCCAATGAACATCCGCGAGGTCGCTTCGCGATCGCCTTCGCTCTTTGTTGGGCGACCGAAATCGTAGCGAGGTTAGGCCGCTTCTTGCGTTTTCCGCTGTAAACGTGTCACATGAAGCAAATAGAGGTGTTCGGCGGTTTCCCCACCATCGGTGGTAATATATATCCAGTGCTTCATCAGCAATGCGTTTTCCGGATGTTTCACGGTAATGTGCGTGCCATCGCTCATCACAATTGTGAATGGCACAAATGGCTTCGCTGACAGCATTTTCTTCAATTCTGCTTGCATTTGGCCTTCTCCGTACGTTCTTGGTCGCCCAACATGGTTTTGCCGCAAGGGCCTTCGGCACGCCTTCCATTATAGGCCACGTGGGCTGGCGTTGGTAGAATCTCTCGAATTGCCAACGTCTTTCGCTTCGTTTGGGGCGGTGTCGTAAGAACCTCCCGTTGGTCGCGCATTTGCACATGAGTAACAAGTCGTATCTCTGTTGCACTGACTATCCTGAGATATGTCCGCATCACGACTATGCGGGCTACGACTCCAGCACCGACGTTTTCGCATCCGGTGTCTACTGCGTTCCACTGATCTGGTTGGCAGTTTTCCCTGAATCCTGCCTACAGAGGAAGGCTCTGCACGTTCCCGCGCAAGATGGCTACCGATTGATTGATGGGAAGCGGGAGCCTGTTCAGATTCCGGCGTGCGATGTCGAGGTCATTGCGCCGATTTCACTGCGGATCGATTCCTTGGAGCGGCTTTCAAAGGGAATCGGTTCTTTGGAGAGTCTGCTGAACGTCGATCGTCGCACACTGTCCGGTCATGAAGCCTGTTTCCGCGAGTTACTTGAGAATGGTGATGGTCGCTATCTAACCATTGAACTTGAGGAAATCGCATGCATTGTTGATCCAGAGGTCTTTTACAGTCATCTGGCAGAACTGTTGCGTTTCTTTGACGGATCAAATAGCGAAACTGCACGGGACGCTTGGCGCTCACTCGCAGAGCTTGACCTGACCCGCCCGATCATCTCCCCCAAGGATTTCGACGAACGACCCGATCTCACAACCGAAGATTATCGCAATCTCGAGAATCTACTCGGATCGTCCTACATTCGTCCGACCACCTGGCCCGAATAGCCCCGACGGCGGCCAACACTGATTTGCCGCAAAGCCGCTGCGCGGTCGCCTTCGTCCTGGGCGCGGCGTGCGTCCCATTGGTAGAATCAACTCTTTCCAAGGTCGTTCGCTTCGTTTATGGCGGCGACGGCAAATCTTCCCGTTGGGTAGACCAGAAGTGGCCGATGCGTCACTGCCATAGATCACCAGTTCAGTGTTCGATTTGTCGCTGTGGGGATAGCGGTATTCGCTACCTACCTGGGACTCACGCGACTGTTGGTTGTGCCAGCGCCATCGGACGCGGACTTATCTTGTTCCTTTTCTGGTTTGTTTTAGGTTTCCTCCTATTCACGCGACCACTTGAGCTTACTCCAGCCCTTCGCAAACGGTCGGGACCGGAGCTTTCTCTTCGCCGGTGTCACAGCCCCGGAGTTCAGCATCCCGCGACGTTGCCGAGGCCCACGCCGAGTTCATCGGCTTCGTGTTTCTGGTCTACAACGTTGTCGCCATCGCAGGCTGGCCGTGGGCATGATACCGCGATGCGGGATCGCGACGATCGACCCAAATTGCTGCATTCGGCTACGAGGAATGGCAGCTCACTCGTACCGGAGGGCGTCGATCGGGTCCAGCTTGCTTGCTCGGCGCGCCGGGTAGTAGCCAAAGAAGATACCCACGCCGGAAGCAAATACGAAGGCGATCACGGCGGCGGGGATCGAAATGACGATCGGCCATTGAGTTCCGCTGGTTAGCGAGTTGATGATCGCGGTAGCGCCCGTCGATGCGCCGACACCCAATGCAAAGCCGATCACGCCGCCGATGCAGGAAAGCAGCACCGCCTCGACCAGGAATTGCCGAAGGATATCGCGCGGCCGCGCGCCCACTGCCATGCGGATGCCGATCTCTCGGGTCCGTTCGGTGACCGACACCAGCATGATATTCATGATGCCCACGCCGCCCACCAGCAGCGAGATGCCGGCGATCGACGACAACATCATGGTCAACGTTCCGGTGATCATGCCTAGAACCTTGGCGATCTCGTCCGTGTTTTGTACTTCGAAGTCTGCTGGCTCGCCCGGGCTAATGCGGTGCCGTTCGAGCAGCAACTGCCGAATATCGTTTTCCGCATCGCGCATGCCCGTGGTCGACCTGGCTGACACCAGGATCGCATGGACGTTGTCGAACCCCGAACCATGAAGGCGTTTGCGCACGGTCGTGTACGGCATCAGGATGATGTTGTCCTGGTCCTGGCCGACCATATTGGCGCCTTTTGGCTCGAGGATGCCGATCACGCGAAAGGGGACGTTTCTGACGCGAATCATCTCGCCCAGCGGATTCGTTGTCTGGAACAGTTTCGCAACGAGCGTTTGGCCAATCACGCACACTTTCGATGATGACGTGACGTCGCCCTCTGTGAAGAAACCGCCGTGTCGCAGTGGCCAGTTCCGCACGGTCAAGTAGTCGAGCCCCACGCCGTGCATCTCATTGGGATTCCAGTTGGCATTGCCGTAGATCACCTGCCCGCCTGTACCGACCAGTGGCGTCGACGCCAAGACGGACGGGCATTGCCGGCCGATCGCTTCGGAGTCTTTGGCCGTGAGTGTCGGTCGCACTCCTTGCCGAACGCCACGAGACCGGTGGCTGCCGGGCAGCACGACGATCACGTTCGTCCCCAGCAACTCGAACTGGCTTTGCACCAATTGGCTGGCGCTCTGCCCGATCGATACCATGGTGGTGACGGCAGCGATTCCAATGACGACGCCCAGGATCGTCAAACCGGCCCGCATCTTGTTCTTTCTGAGCGCTCGCAGAGCGATGCGCATTGTCAGAAGAAGGCTCATTGCTTGTGTCCATCATGCTGGCCGAAAATGGGGTCAGGCACCGATCGTCCTGCTCGGAGCCAGTCCCCGTTTTCGCCAAATCCTTACTTGCGTTCCATGCGGGTGACCAGCTTCTGGCCCTCCTTCAACTCGCCCGAGACGAGTTCGGTGAAACGGTTGTCGATCAGTCCCATTTCCACCGAAATCGCCCTGAGTAACTCGCCATCCAGAACCCAGACGTGGCGTTGCTTCCGCTTCCGTCGTGCCTCCGCCTTCTCTTCGGCCGAGAGTATCAGATCGCTGGCACCGTCTTCGTCGTCCTCGCTCTCGCGCGCCCCTTCCAGCAGCTTACGATCCTCCTGGCGCACGTACTCGGCCTCGGGATAGAAGCGCAGAGCGGCGTTGGGTATCTTGATCACGTCTTTGCGCTCGTCGACCCGGAACGAGATGCTTGCGGTCATTCCCGGCAGGAGTTTCAGATCTGGGTTCGCGGCGCTGACGATCACCGGGTAGGTAACGACGTTCTGCATAGACGTCGAGCTGAAGCGAATCTCCTTGATCGTCCCCTCGAACAGATCGTCCGGATAGGCGTCCACCGTGAACTGAACCGGCAACTCGCGATCCTTGGCGGCGCGGACCAGACCGATGTCGGTTTCGTCGATTGCCGCATGGATGTGCATCTCCTTCTCCATGTCGGGTGCCACGATGAACAGTTGCGGGGTTTGAAACGAAGCGGCCAACGACTGGCCCGGTTCGATCTTCCGATCAATGATCGTGCCGGCCTCCGGCGCGATGATCCTGGTGTAGTAGAGGTTCGCTTGGGCGTCATCCAGACTCGCCTTCGCCTGCTCGATCGAAGCATTCGCCACTTCCAACTGCGCTTCCAAAGAAATGCGACTGTACTTCAGTTTGTCCAACTCGGCATCCGAAATGAAGTCTTTGTTCTTGGCCTGGAGTGCCAACGCGCGGTCTTCGTCGTTTGTGGCTTGCTGCAGCATTGCTTCAACGCGTTTGATTTCGGCTTCGGCAATCTTCAGTCGGGCCCGTCCGCTCTTCTCGGCGGCCTCATAGCGACGTGGGTCAATTTCGGCCAACAGGTCGCCTTTCTCGACTTGATCGTTGAAATTGGCGATATCACCGAGAATCGGCCCAGAAACGACGCAGCCGACCTCCACCGATCGAATTGGCCTGACCTGGCCGGTCGCATTGCGCACGGAGATAATGTCACCATGCGTCACCTCTGCCTGCCGCCATTCCGGCCGGTTGCGGTCCTCCCAGTACTTCATCACCGGCTTGTACGCTGCCGCGGCGATCCCGCCCAGTACCAGAAGTACCAGAAACAACTTGAGAAGACGCTTGAAGAATTTTTTCATGGCGGTTCAGCACGAAACGGAACAAACTGCCCTACACATTCGATTCTACGCAAGATCGCCACAGCTTTCCATGATCCCGGCGCCGTGTAGTCGGCTCACTCCCTGAGTCCAACGATCTTTCTACTGGAGCGACTGGATGAAAGCTTGAAATTCAGGCCGTTTGCGCAACGAATCGAGGTCGGGGTCCTCCTTGGCCCAATCAGCGTTTTCCGGTGTGCCGTGATAGCCGGCATCTCGACTCTGCTCCAGCAACTGTACGGCTCGGGCGGCATAACGGTCCGCCAGAGTCCCTTCCCGGTCCCGAGCATCGGCGGAATCCGAGCAAACCGCATTTGCACACAGTGCGAGCCCACAAGCAGCGTTGTACAAATAGCTGCCGTTTTTCGGGTCTAGCTCGGCGAGTTCTTCCGCGGCTTTCGCTGCATCGACGTGTCTGCCCTGGTTGGCGAGGGCCGAGGCGTGGCCATATATGCAGTTGGCGATACGTCCTTCAAACTCGCGATCGTACCCCCTGAGTTGCGGCCAGTTGTCGAGGCCGTTCTGCTCCTCCATGCGTCGATGCGTATCCAGACCCTCCTGAAAGAGGCCGATAGCCGCGACGAATTCGCGTCGCTGCTGATGCGATTCGGCCGCTTTGAAAGCAATGGACGTCAAATCTGCTTTTGCTTGGTCGTCTTCCGGCGCCGCCTGTACCATCTGGCGCGCATGTTCGACACCGTCTTCGAAAAACCCGACGGCAAGGGAAAAGTCTTCAACTGCACGAGCGGTGATGCCGAGCCGGTCATACGCGACAAACAGGGCTCGCTTGAAGCGACGGTCGTCAGGGTGGGCGGCGGTGAGATTTTTTCTGATCTCCAGGCATTCCGCGAAACTGCCATGAGCCTGTTCTCGATCGTGCGACGCCGATTGCGCATCTCCCAACGTTTCCAACGCCGCGGACAGGTTGTACTTGGTTTCAACGTTGGCTGGAGAGGATTCAACCAACTGCCGGGCAATGCAAGTGCTTTGCTGATAATGATTGACGGCTGCGGCGATGTCATGAAGCTGCAGTTGAGTATCACCAACGCGGCGATGGGCAATCGAGAAACCGAGTCTGAGATTCGATGCCGCGTCATCCGGTTCGGCAAGCTCCTTGCAGATGGCCAAGTCTTCCAGGTAGTGGCGAAGTGCCCCTGTCAAATCTCCTTTGCTCTTGTAGGCGTCGCCCAATCGCTGGTTCACGATTGACAGGTTTCCTTGAGTCATGCTGCCATCGGTGTTGTGTTCCGCCAGCTCTTTCCAGACAGTGCGCGATTTCTGGTACGCGGCGATGGCTTCGTCGAGGTTGACGTCGTGTTGATTGATCGTGCCGGAATGCAGATACGCAACGGCCAACTTGGAGCGAACCAACGAGTTGGACCGGTCTACTTGAGTTAACGCCGTCATCAGGTCCAATTCATTCCGGAAGCACTCGCGTGCCATCGAATCATCGCCCGCCCCAAGGCAAGCCTCGCCGTAGTCTCCGTAGGCGCCCGCCAGGTAACGACGGACCGTCAAGTTATCCGGATCTGACGCGGCGGCCTGTTCCACAATGCGCAAACCCGTCTGACACAAGCCTCGTGCCTTCTCCGCGTCTGCGGGCAGGACGTGCGTGTCGGCGAGTTGTCTATATGCGGCCGAGAGATCGCATTGGGCCTGGTAGTCGTACCGGCCAGTGGACTGCGCCGCCAATTTCTCCCGAATATCGAGGCACCGTGCCACGTCGTCGCGCGCCGAATCAGTTTCGCCTTGCCACAATCTGATCTCGCCAAGGCGCGAGTAGCATACTGAGAGGTTCCGCTGGTACGACGGGTCCGCTGCATTCAGTTTTGCCAACAACTGATAACCTTCCAGGCTCTTGCCGTGGGCTTCTATCGCGCCGGTCACGTCGCCAAGCTCCCATGCCACCTCGCCTTGTTTGCTGTATGCGGAGGCAATGCCGGATCGCGCGACGGTGTTCTCCGGATTGCGGTTGCTTTCCGCAGCGATGATCCGCAGGCATTCATCGTACGCCTGTTGAGCCTTGGCCAGATTTCCAAGGCTACGAAGCGTATCCCCCATCCTCTCGTAGGACACGGACAGGTTCTGTTGGACAAGCCAATCATCAGGCTTGTCGGAGGAGAGCGTCCGGAGGATTTCGTTGCCGCGTTCGTACTGACGATGCGCCTCGGCCGTTGCACCACGCCCGCTGCTGCCACCAATCGTCAGGAACACGTCTCCCAACTCCAGATGGGCCACTGCAAGATTTAAGTCCGCTTTAGGCGCGGTTTCGAGACTCCGCGCGACATCCTGCAAACGATCAATCGCGGTATCAAGCAGACTCCCGCGGACGGAATGAGCCGCTGGGACGTTTGCCAGCTCCTGTTGCATGTCGAAGACAACCGATTCGAGCGTGCGTAATGCGACGAGCGTCTGTGCTTCGGCCTGACGAGCATTTTCGTCGGCCATCGTGCGAGCCGCCTCCGCCTCTCGCCGCAAGATGGCCTCGCGCCGATAGCCGATGGCCAAGAGCAGAACGACCGTTAGTGAAAGGGCTGCCGCGATCGCACTCAAGCCGGCGATGACCGGTTTTCGTTTGCACCAGCGCCACGTTCGCTCGGCGGTCCCCACGGGCCGAGCCCGGATCGACTCGCCCGACAAGAAGCGGCGCAATTCGGCTGCCAACTCTGCGGCTGAAGCGTACCGTCGCGCGGGCTCCTTCTGCAGGCACTTCAACGCAATCGTCTCGACATCCCTGTCCAACGCTGGATTAAGTTGGCGCGGTGAAACCGGCTTCTGGTCCGTGACTTGAGCGAGCGTGTCCAGAACCGTCGC
The DNA here is from genome assembly GCA_016784735.1 of Pirellulaceae bacterium. Taxonomy (GTDB): domain Bacteria; phylum Planctomycetota; class Planctomycetia; order Pirellulales; family Pirellulaceae; genus JADHUC01. Next base: position 8,776 of record JADHUC010000303.1, read on the forward strand.
AGCCTGAAACGGCGGCCGGCCCGTCACAAGACAATAGAGAATTGCGCCCAAGGAGTAGACGTCCACGGCCGGGCCGATCCCATCTCTCCGACCCATCGCCTGTTCGGGCGGCATGTAGCTGGGCGTGCCGAGGATGTCGCCGCTGGCCGTCGGGCCGTCGCCAGCCTCCAATCGTTTGGCCAGTCCAAAGTCCGTGACGCGAGGCTGTCCATCGCCCGCAAGCAACACGTTGGCGGGTTTCAAATCGCGATGAATGACCCCACGTTCGTTCGCGTAATGTACGGCATCGGCCACCTGTGCCAGTAGGTTTGCCGCATCGCGACCACCAAGAGGCCCATTCGTGATCACCTGCGCCAGGCTGCGGCCGTCGACGTATCCCATCGAGAAGTAGTGCTGCCCATCGTGCTGCCCCACGTCGTAGATGGGCACGATGTTTGGGTGATCCAGATTGGCCGCTGCTTCTGCCTCGGAATAGAATCGTTGGACATCGGCTGGCGAGGCGAATTGACCGGCCAAGATCATTTTCAGCGCAACCGTGCGATTCGCCTTGATCTGGCGGGCCTTGTACACAACGCCCATACCGCCGCGGGCGATTTCTTCGAGCAGTTCATAGTCGCCAAATCGGCGCCGCGTGCCGATCGGCGTCGTGTCGCCCTTGCCATGGCATCCTTGGGAACTCCCGACCGATCCGATGCTCGATTCTTCCGAGATGTCAAGCGTGTTCTCCAGGACTGCCGGATCTGCCGCGTCAGCTCCGTCGTCGGCAAACGCGCGGTGCATTTCGAACAGGTTGCCCAACCGAACACGCAACTGCGGAAACCGCCCGAAATACTCTTCCGCATCGGGCGTTTCGCCTAATTGTTCGCGCAGGCAAAACTCGGCATAGAGCAGTTCCAGAACCGTTTCGTCATTCGACTGCGCGGCGGGGTGCTTGTCGATCAGGGTCTCTACCAGAACACGTTGGCCGCGCTGCCATCTTTCGCGCTGCTCGGCACGCAGCGATTCCGCGAGGTCGATAAGCAATTGATCCGACGGTTCACTCATAGCACGACAGTTCCAGGTCCATTTCCTTAACCGCTCGGTCAATCGCTCGGGAGTAGCGCTTTCGCACGGCTTCCGGCGTTCCCCCGATCTGGTCGGCGATTTCGCTCCACTCATGTCCCATCGTGCGTTGTTCGACGATCAATCGTTCGTCGTCGGACAACCGCTCGTGCAGTTCGTTCAGCAATTCTTGATTCGCGACGATCCTGCTAGGCGTGGCTCCTGCGTCAGCCAGTGGCAACTCGTCTGCAGCGGTCGCGACCACCAAGCGGGCGTCTCGGCGTTGACGGTGTGCATGGCGAGCGTGGTCGTTTACCTTGTTCCGCACCATGGCCGAAAGCAGTCTCAGGAGTTGCTCCGGCGTCTCCAACTCGAACTGCCCAGCAGCGGCTCGCACAAAGAAGTTGGCAAAGATGGATTGGCAAATGTCCATCGAATCGATCACTCGCCGCAGAGCCGGATCGGTCAGCCGCACACGCGCAATAACCCGCAAATCCGGCTCATACCGCCGGATCAACTCTTCCGCCGCCAGATCGTCACCGCGGCGAACACGAGCGACTAGTTGCGTGAAGGACTCTGGCTCTGACATAGGATTCGCCTTTGATACTCGGTCAATTCAAGGTCATGGCCGCCTAGCAAGAATACCTTATGTCTTGGGCTGCGGGCGGACTCCTTGCGCGACTTCAGAAGACGCGCAAAGAACGGTGGATCTGCAAGAAAAATCAAGAACATGTGTCCGGTCTGCCTGCGGATGACGTTTTGCCAAGTGAGGCAAACAAATGACTTCAGACATTCCCACAAAAGAGGAGGCAGCCATGAAATCCCAGAAGAGACGAATCAGCAAACCGGCAAGTCGGCGGAACAGACGAGCCAATCGCGTGACGATGAGTTTCGAATCTTTGGAAAACCGCACGCTGATGGCAGCAGATCTCGCCGGTATCGACCTCGTGGCAGACGCGCCAGACGGTGCCTCGGCCGAGGTTTGCGAGCCGCGATCTGAAAGCGCGTATGTCGACCAGCGGGCACTGCGGAGCGTGCAAGACAATCCGGTCGGGATCGACCCGCTGCCCACGCCACATCCGCGCCTGGCGGATGCAGTGCTGAGGGCGGGGTTCGTGCCGGACCCGTCGCCAGTCGCACGATCCGCTGATCTCGATTCGCTGGCGGTAGCCGGCTCGCAACGCCACGCCGCAAATGCGAACGAATTTGTCATGGGGATGGGCTGGTCGGCCCACGACTCGAACGACCTGGTGGGCATCGCTCCGCTGCCCACGCCGCATCCTCGTCCCGAGGCGGCCATCGAGTATGTGGGGCTCATTCCGATTCCGTCCGGGCGCCCACGTCCCGAAGCTGAACTTGAGCGGGCAGGCTGCATCCCCGAGCCGTCGATACATTCGCAACCGGAATCCGCGGTCGAGCGTGTCGGTCTTATCCCGGTTCCATCAGGGCGTCCCAGAGCCGAATTGGAAGCAGCCCGCGTCAAGATCGAGCCGAATCCGACACCGGCTCCACGCTCGGAAGTCACCACCAACGACGACAGTCCAATTGGCATCGCGCCATTGCCGTCACCACACCCCCGACCGGAAGCGAAGGTGGGACAGGTTGGGATCGAGCCGAATCCGACGCCGCGACCTGTCGAGACGGGATTTGCGGCTCGTGCGATGAGTTGGTTCAGTAGAGCATTTTGACTTTGCCGAGAGCCGACACGGTGAAGATGAGCGGGTACAGTTTCTCGTAGTACCACAACTTGGCGAAATAGAATCCGATGGGCGCAGCATCAAGAAACGCGTCCGACTCGACTGCTTCCACAAGCCAAGCGCCCCCTCGCTCCAGATGCATCCGTTGGTCTTCTGACAATGGCATGGATGCCAGCGTCTCGACTGTCAACGCTGTTTCTTCGACGCTGCTCTGTCGTCGGCCCTCGGACGCATCGACCACCGCAGTTCCACCACCCCAGCCGCCGTCGTCGTTTTGCGACGTGCACAGCCAGGCCAAAGCTGCCTTAGCTTGTTCTGTGCCCGCCCGCTGCCAGTCTCGGTAGGCCAGCAGCACTTTGGCTGTTCCGTAGATGGGATTCTCCTCGTCCGGATGATCCTGGTTCCCGAACCATAAGGGATTCCAACTTCCGTCTTCGCGCTGGCGCTGTGCGAGGAACAGAAAACCGGCATCGGCGGCATGTTCGAGCCTTTTCCCAAACGGCAGGTCCCACCATGCCTTTAGAGCCCTCAGCGCGTGTGCGGTCAAATCTGCGCCGCTGCGGTCAAACGGCAGTTTGCCCCATCCGCGGCAAAACGTGGGCCAGCCGCCATTGGAGTTCTGTATGTTCAGCAGCCACTCGATTCCAGCGGTCGCGGCTTCATTGATTCGCGCTCGATCGCGCTCGCTGCACGACGGCGAGTTTCGCCAAACGGCGAGCGCCAACAGAGCCCCGGGCGTATCGTCGGCATCCGGCACGGCCCCGCTCAGGTCGGTCCATCCCCAGCCGCCCGGATCGGCACCCGTGAAGGGATGCACGCGCCGATGCTGGCAGGACAACAGCCAATCCAGGCACCCGAGTGTGACCACGTCTTCGCCAACGCCAGCCAGTGCACCCATCGCAAGCGTCGTGGTCCACGTGGCCAGATTCGTGTCAATCGGCCAACTACCATCGTCGAGCATAGAATCAAGTAGGAATCTGACGCCTTCCTGCGTTACCGGATGATCCACGCCTCCTGCCGACGCAAGGCTCATCACAACAAAGCTAGTCAGCGGCGTGGCTTCCAGGTAGCCGCCGCTTTCCGGCTGCATCCTTCGCAATGCTCGCAAACTCGGCCGCTTCGCTGCCCAGCGGATTAATCGCATCCACGGCAACAGCGGCTTTCGATGGAAGTAGCGAGCTTGCCCGATAGCGACCAAGGCCGGAATCGCGTAACTAACTACCGGCATCCGAGCGAACCGGTAGAACCGCTGCGGCACACATGCCAGTTCGAAAGGAAGCGCTGAAACGTCTTTCCAAGAGGCCAAGCCAGCCAGAGCGCAGTTGGTCAGAATCGGCACAGCGAAGGTCTTGTCTTTGCCGTAGCGCTGGCGAAGTCCGGCAACGGCGCCTTTGGATTGAATGTAGGCGTCGGCTCGTTTCAACAGCGCCACATTCTGGTCGGCCTTGCCGGCCAAGTGGAATGCGGCCGAGACGAGCATCGTCGTAGCGATGTTCGAGTAGCTTTTGTCCGTATCGCCGAACCCGCCATCGTCGTTCTGGTGGGCCGTCAACCAGCGGACGCCACCCTCGATTGCATCGTCGAATCTTGCGTCGGCGCCGCCGTGTTCGCGCACCACTGACAACGCACTCACGGCCGTCGCGGTGGACAAGGCCGACGTGGATAATTGGCCTATCCAATGACCGTCCGCAGTCCGTTCGGCGAGCAATTGTTCACGCGCCCTATCGTAGGCATTCCGCAGACGCTCAGAGTCGATCATTCAATCCGCCTTGGCTGGAAGGTAAAGGCTATGCTTGGGCTTTTTGCGAGACGGAAGCTGACACCATGCCTTTACTGTACCGTCACATACTTGGCCGGGTTCTTCCAGACTCGGCAAAGGGGCTTATCCGATCGTTTGAATTCGGGCGATACAGGATCCTCGGCGGTCACGTACTCCCGTTGGCCGTCGCCCTGGCGAATGCACTCGTACAGCAACACACTGGTCTCCGGCGGCTCCTCGACATCCGCCGACAGTGCGTGAAACACGGGCTGCACCGGCTGCCCATCGGCCCCAGGCAGTTTCCCTATGCTCAATTCGAATCCGCCGTTCGAAGTCTCAGTGGCCACGATGGGGATTGACCGCCCCGACGGTCGTTCGAGGGCGTAGAAGGCGATTTCATCCATGTCATCTGGCACTCGTGTTCCGAAACAGATATCACCGTTCGCAGTCTTTCGTTTGTACACTGGCACGGGCAAGTTCAAACGCGGCTCCTCCAAATCCAGTTTGTACATGATTTGATTGTAATTGTAACGCGGAGTGCGATCCGGATTGCCAGAGAACATGGCAGTATACGTTCCTTCGAAGAAGATGATCCTGCCACCTTCCTTGTCGAACATCGGGTGCTGCTTGGGGTTGTAGAAACTGTACTTTTCGTGAGTGACGATCTTCCTGGCGTAGGTCCACGGCCCCAACGGCGTGTCTGCCTCGGCGAACCACATCTCGCCGAGCATCGACGTACCGAACACCTGTAATGCGACCATAACCCAACGCCCGCGATAGGCATTCCAATACACGGAGCCACCGTGAACCGCCACCGATTTGCCGGTGTCCGCGTCTTGAAAATGAAAAATGCCTTCGCCCATCTTCAATCGACCGTCCTTCGTCAACTTGTTCTGCAGGTCTCGCGACAGCGGGATCGTGTCTCGTTTCCATGCGTAGCGCAACCGACCGTCGTCGTCCCGGTCGAGTTCGAGTTTGTCGGGGCGACCGCCCTCTCTGAAACAGGTGAACGCCTCGTACTTACTAAGATCCAGAAGGTCCTGCGGCGTGGCTCGGACTCGGACAAACGGATATGGTTTGACGAAGTAGACGTATTCGACTCCGTCCGTCGTGTGCACAAACGGGTGACCACCGGGATACGCCGGAGCGTTCATGTCGATCTTGATGCGATGTTCGAACTGTTTCTTTTCGTCATTGAATTCGACCAGCCCGCGCTCGTAGACCCGCATCGGTTGGGCGACCTTTACGTAGTAGGCGAACAGCCGTTCTCGTCCGTCGTCTTTCAGGGTGACCAGCCCGTTGATCCAAGTGGGGCCTTGGCCCGGCATCTGGCACGTCGGTTTGGCGAATCCATTTGCGCCGACAAAGTAACTCAAGTCCACACCGGCTTCAGGATCGAGTCCTCCGTCGTCCGGCAGCACCGACGCGGCTCCCGGAACGTGAAAATTACCGAGCGGATAGGACGGGCGGTTCGTGTCGCCCCAGAACCAATAGACCTTTCCCCGAAAAACGGTATTCACAACACTGTCCGATCCGAAAACCAGCCCGTTCAGCACTGGCTGTTTCGTGGGCGGGCTGCCGCCGGTCAACATCGTGTCACGATATATGCCGGCCCCAGTCATTCGGTATAAACGCTCGGCAATATTGATTCGATCGAGCGTCAGCGTGGCCTCGCCGCCCGCTGCGACTTTCAACCGTGCGCCGCGATACCCAAATCCGTCTTTGACGAACTCGTATCCGTGACTTGTGATTTCAAAGAAGATGTTCTGTCCCATCAAACCAGGTTCGTAGAACGCCACCACTCCGTTGCTGTCCGTGAAATAGCGGATACTGTTGACGGTCCGCAATTCAACAAGCGGTACGCCGCGCCCGGTGGCCTTGTCCACGGCGGTGATCTTGAAGTATTCCTTTGCTTGCGGAACGGCCGCGAGAAGAGCAGGCGGAAAGACCAGCACGGACAACGCAAGAGCAAGTCTAAAGATACGCATGGTTCAATCCTCACGCGGATTCAGCCGCGGCAAAGTAGGGTGGGCCAAGTCTTCGCGGCCCACCGCTCAGTACTCGGTACTCAGATCCCGGTGG
>JADHUC010000304.1 GCA_016784735.1 Pirellulaceae bacterium
AGTGTCGGGGGCTTCGATGATCGCCTTACGGTATTCGTCCTCCTTGAGCAGTTCAGCCAGTGCCGCCAGCAACTCCAGATGCAGATCCCCGCGATCTCTGCCGACCACGAACAGCACGATCAAGTGAACGCGATCGGCGCCAGGTATGCCGTATTCCACGCCCGGTCGGCTGCGTCCGAAGACCACGCGAAAGTCCCCTGTCCAATCGATCACCGCGTGGGGCAACGCAAAATCGCCCGCCACGATCGTTTGCGCGGCCGCTTCGCGCTCCTCGATCGCCTCCAGGACACTCTCCAATTCGATCCCTTCATCCTCCCAATGCCCCGCGCGGGCCATGGCTCGAATCGCCGTAAGCCGAGTCTTCGCGGACAATTCCACGACATGGATCGCATTGACTAGTTCCGAAAGCTCCACCTGGTGTTCCTCGCCGATAGAGAAGCTGTTTGGCTGATTGGACCTTTCTAATTGTAGCATCAGGATTGGCCAAGCGTCATGGCATGATTCCAGTCCGTCGCGGAGGAACGAAGATTGCGAAGTTATTGTGCATATCTACTCTACGTAGGCTTGGTGGCCGTGTCCGGTTCCGTAATAATTTGGCCTGTGGATTTTGCTCGGCGTATTGCGTACACCTGTACGAGAAGATTCATCGACCGAAAGGATAGCCATGCCGCCCGGAGCCGCAGATGCACTCAGAGAGACAAACTTCACGACAATCGACTGGGTGATCGTCATTGCGTACCCATTGATTTCGCTGGGGATCGGCCTGTACGTCGCCCGGTTCATCCGCAACATGAACGACTTTGTGGTGGCTGGCCACAGGTTGGGAGTTTGTTTGGGCATCGCCACGATGACGGGCACGGAATTAGGCCTGATCACCGTGATGTACAACGCACAGAAAGGCTTCACCGGCGGGTTCGCCGCCTTTCACATCGCCCTGGCCGCCGGGTTAGTTACGTTTGTCGTCGGCGTGACCGGTTTCCTGGTCTACCGCTTGCGCGAGATGCAGGTGTTGACCATCCCCGAGTTCTACGAGAGACGATTCGATCGCAAGACTCGCATCCTCGGCGGAATTATGATGGCCTTCGGTGGCATCCTGAACATGGGGCTGTTTCTCAAAGTGGGCTCGATGTTCATCGTGGGCATCACCGGTCTGTCGGCGGAGAGTTGGGCGCCGCCGGACGTGGTCATCTCGGCCGTGGACGCGATCGGTTTGTCGGTGGAGAGCTGGCCACTGGCGGCCGTGATGGTCTTCCTGATCACCTTGGTGCTGGCCTACACATGCCTGGGCGGAATGGTCTCGGTCGTTATCGCTGACTACGTGCAGTTTGTGGTGCTGTCTCTGGGCTTACTGCTGACGTCTTTCCTGGCCGTCGAGAGTCTTGGCTGGACGAATATCTTTGACTCTGTCGATAAGCACATGGTTGTGGTCGATTCCGTCGATAAGCAGCCGGTCAAGAGTGGTTTCGACCCGACTATCGCCGAAGGCGACTTTGGCTGGGAATACATCATCTGGATGGGCTTCGTTGGGCTGGTTAGTTGCGGTATCTGGCCGACATCCGTAGCCCGAGCGTTGGCCATGGACAGTCCCAATGCCGTCAAACGCCAATACATGTTCGGCTCGATTTCCTACTTGATCCGCTTTCTGATTCCATGTTTCTGGGGCATATGTGCCTACGTTTTCATCATGCAGGATGAATCGCTGAAGCAACTGTTCTTCCCCTCAGGTTATCCGCCGCCAGAATCTCTGCCAGAGGGCGTCGAGGCGATGGATAACCTTTACGCTATGCCTGTATTCCTAGGCCGCATCTTGCCGGTGGGAATTATCGGCATCATAAGCGCCGGCATGATCGCTGCCTTCATGTCGACTCACGACAGCTACCTGCTGTGTTGGAGTTCGGTCCTGACCCAGGACGTCGTCGCACCGATCTGCAAGTCCTTTGGACGAGATCTGAAGCCCAAGACCCGTATTACCCTTTCGCGAGTGTTCATCGTGCTGGTCGGCCTGTACGTTCTGTACTGGGGACTGCTCTACAAGGGGGAAGATGACATCTGGGACTACATGGCCGTGACCGGAGCCATCTACTTCACGGGTGCCTTTGCCCTGTTGTTGGGCGGTCTCTACTGGAAAGGAGCCAGCTCCGGCGGCGCCTTCCTCGCGCTACTGGTCGGGTCGATGGCCGTGTTGGGTTTGAGCCCGGTTCAGGATTTTCTCGGGATCGAAATCGCCAGCGCCTGGGTAGGCCTGACCTCGATCGGAGCCACCCTGGCCGCAATGATTGTTGGGTCCATCTGTTTTCCGGATCGCCGTACGTCTACGACGTGGCTGGCGCGCTGGATCACAATCGCGTGCCTCGTGCTTGGCTGCTGTTTTGTGTGGGTTGCCGTGCTTGATGCCTGGGAATGCCTGTGGATGGTTGTGCTGATTGGCGGCGTTGGGTTGTTTGCCGTGCTGGCTATTGTCGTCACCTTTGGTGGGTTCTTCGACGTGGTGAAGCTCATCAAGTCGTTGCGCGAAGGAGGAGAGTCGGACTCTCCGCAAGAACCGCAGGACCAATCACGATAGGGACCATAGATTCCTGGGACATTGAGCTGCATCTTGTGGGGCACGTTTCCAACGTGCCGAGGCACGATGGAATCGTGCCCCACGTTCGACAGCGGCTTTGCCGCCATAGGAGATTGTTGTGCCAACGCGTTTGCTTCTCATCGCTATATTGACTGCCTGCTGTTTGCCGTCCCGCGCGTGGGCCTGCTATGCCGTGATTGTCGGCCGCGAGGCGTCGATCGACGGCTCGGTGCTGGTGGGCCACAACGAACAGAACGGTGGTCGTCGAATCCTGAACTTCCGCCGCATTCCCCGCCGGCAGTTCCGAGAAGACGCCGTGGTTCAGCTTCACCGTGGCGGCCGCCTGGAGCAGGTTCCCGAAACCTGGTCGTACCTATGGAGCGAAAATCCCGGTCTCGAATTCAGCGACGCATATATTAACGAATGGGGCGTGTCGATCGTCAGTGACTCGTGTCGAACACGCGAAGACGACTACGCGGCGCTGGTCGCTCGCGGCGAAATCCGCAACGGAGGCATTGGCTACATGCTCCGCCGACTCGTGGTCGAACGCGCCAAGAACGCACGGGAGGGCGTTCGTCTGGCCGGCCAATTGGTCGAGCGATTCGGCTACGTCTTTTCGGGCAGGAGTTACGTGATCGCCGACGCCCGCGAGGCGTGGGTGTTTGCGGCCGTGGAAGGCCGGCGGTGGGCCGCACAACGAGTGCCCGACGATCGGGTCGTCATATTGCCGAACGTTCACATTATCGGCGAAACGGATTTTTCAGACGCCACCAATTTCCTGGCCGCGCCCGACTTGATCGACTACGCCGTGCGGCGCGGTTGGTTTGACCCGGACGGCGGCGAGCCGTTCAACTTCCGCAAAGCCTACGGTGCCCGACCGGTGGACCAGCCCGATCCGCGGCGTCTCCGAGGTCGGCAACTGGTCATGGGGCGCGATGCGGCGGAATCGTCCAACGATTCGCTTTCCTTTGGCGTCGAGCCAGAGAAGAAAATGACGGTCGAGGCTGTCCTGGAGATCCTCCGCGACACGGGAGGCTCTGTGCCGTTATGTACCCCCGTCACACAAGAAGGCACCGTTTTCCAGCTCCGCGCGGATATGCCGGTTCCTGTCGGCTGCGTCTATTGGCGAACGACAGCCGCGCCCTACACCAGTCTATTGACGCCCTGGTACGTCGGCGTAACGTCGACTCCGTCACACTACTCCAGACCGGCAACAATCGAACAAGCGGTATCCCTGGACCATCACTTTCAGCCGCCAATGGGCACGTTTGACTCGGACTCGACCTTGGCGTGGTGGAAGTTCAAGCGACTGCAAGACCTGGTCTGCGAAGACTTCGGCAACCGCGCCGCCAATGTCCGCGCCGCCCAAGCGGCATTTGAGGGCGAACTGTTCGAGCGTCAGCCAGCGGTCGAACGCAAGGCACTCGAACTCTGGCGGACCGACCGCGACGGAGCCCGCAGGTACCTCACCGAATACTGTGCGGACACCGCCGCCCAAGCCTGTCGAGAAGCCGACCGAATGACGGCGCAGTTTACTCCCGTGCGGCGAAAGAATGCTGATGCGCCAAAAGCCTCGAAGTAATCGAGTTCCCGCGCACCCACACGACACTCAGTCCTCGCACTTGTCCGATTTGGGACAAAGCACCTTCTCGATATCACGTGTCGACGAGGGCAACAGGGCGATTCGCATGCGCAGATGGTAGAAATGCCCTTTCTGCGCGTCGTGGACCTTCCAGCGAATCCTTCGCAGGCCACCAGGATGATCATTGCTTGGACCAACCGCTTGGAACTCGACCGGGGCGTCTGCCTCGAAAACAAACGCAAGGATCGAATCGTCAATTCGGCAGCAGTAGATCGACTCGCCGTCACTCCCACGTAGAAGCTGGACCTGTGGCGAAGCGCCGCGAGCCAGGAACGCAGTCGCGTCAAGTTCCAAATCGCCGTAGCCGGATTCCAACGGCGTGACTTCGAGCGTCCAGTCGAGACCGTGCGGCGGCGCGAGTTTGTATCGGCTGCGGACGCCCAGAAACGGCGGATCGTCACGGCCGGAGGACCAGTGTTCGACTTGCAGTTCGCCGGCGTCGGTCTTTGTCATCTCGCGGGGAATGAACTCGCCAAGTGGCTCGAAGACGATGCCTCGCTTGTCATCAAGCACGTTGTCCTGCTCGCTCCAGCTCCCGCGGAGTTGCCAGATACCGGCGTGATCCCAATTACCATCCAGAACGTGCGAGCTGCGGTCGCCGATTCGGCATTCAATCTCGGCATCCGGTGCGTGCAGGTCGGTGAAGTGTTTGCCCCACTGCCAGCGTAGGTCGAAGTCGCCATCGACGTAACTGATGCAGTAGTTCCAAATCGGTTCCATCCCCAACCCGCCGGGGTCGATGGGCAAGTCGACCGACCTCCGCTCGATCACGGCTGCCAATCGCAGCAGCGCCAGCGGAAGCGCCAAGTTCACCGGGCTCTGGTGAAACTCGCCCGGCCAAGCCACAAAAAAGTCGCCGTCGAAGAAGAGCCGCAGACTCTGGTCCGATATCTCCCGAGCCGCGTTCAGGTACCAGCCGTCGCGCGTCGCTTCGTGCAGCTCCAGCAGCCCCTGGATCAACTGCGCCGCCATGTCCGAGTTACGCATGCCCTCGGGTACGCCGGCCAGATCGACGCTCTGGTTGCCCGGCTTCATTCCGAGCAGATCCAGGCAAGTAGTGGCCGTCTGCAGCAGACGCTTGTCGCTCCGCAGCCGGTGTGCCCGGGCATAGGCGTGGAACAGAAGCGGTAACCCGAGGTTCTTCTGGAACTTGCACGGCGGGAAGTAGAAGCCGCGCGACCATCTCACGTCGGAAAACCGAATCCGTTCGCCCGTTGCCGTACGCAACATGCCGTAGAAAGCACGGTCGTGCTCGTCGTAGCCGTGGCGGGCATAGGATCGCAAGTCCGCCACCGTCCAATCGACCAGCCGGCGAGCCGATTCGTCGGGAAGCATTATTGACGCGGCCAATTGGGCCAAGGCGAACTGCCTCGCTCGACCTCCAAGCCGCCCTGTGTGCTCGCGGCTTCGTTCCACTCCCAGTTGTTCCGAATCAACTCGTCGACAGAAATCCGGATCGCGCGAAACGTCCAGGATTTCCGGGCTCAGGCCTGTGCGCGGATCACTCAAAGCTTGAATCTTCTCAGCCATCCCGACCGCGCGAGAAAGCCACATCCGATCCGCGGTCTTCTGATGCAGAAACGCCGCGGCGTAGATCAGGTCGGCGCCCGTGTTCGAGAACGCCAGTTCGCCGGGGCGGATGTGCCTTGGCTGAGAAATATCGGCGTTCATCTTGGCGTGACGGCCGAACAGGAACGAGTCGTCACTCAGGTCGACGTGGGCTTTCCACATGGCCTCGATGTACCGCGCGGTGCGATCGGGGGCGACTTCGTGAAACAACTCGTAGAACGGAAACACGCATTTCAGTTCGTGGCTGTCGTGGGGCGAGAAGGCGGGTTCGTCCTTCCGCAGGTCCCAAAACGCGTGGCCGCCCCAGTGGATGAGCCCGGATTTCTCGTTGATCAGGTGCTCAAGAACGTAAGTCGTGGCTTCGGCAGCAGCGGCCCGATACTTCGGATCGCCTGTGTAGTTCGACAGCCCGGTTAGTCCGCGCAGCAGATACTGCTGAAACGCGAAGTTGCAGATCACGACTCCGTCGCCCGAGGCGAGTGCCTGTTTGCCTCCGATGTCGATTCCATCGGCAAACAACGGCGTCGGATCGCCATACCGGTCGCGGCCGTGCCGAAGAATGTTGTCGTAGTACGTCTGAACGGCGTTGACGTAATCCGACGACTCCGCGGCATTTGCCCTGCCATCGCAGCGAACCAGTGCGAAAACCGCGATCCAGCAACACGCGATCATCGAGAGACGGATTGACGCAGTGAGACCAGACATATTTTCCCATCCTCCACTTACGACCTTGGGGCCATTGTAGTCGATCAATTCTGCGTGGGTATTTCGTTGCGCTCTTTCTTTGCTCGGTAGCGCTGCGTCAAGTAGGCGCGGGGCACGTGGTAGGCGACAATCGGTGCGTTGGACCTCCCACGTGTAATACAGGAATGGACAAGCCATGATCACACGACCGCTTCTCTTGCAGTTTCTGCTGTTAGCTATTTTGTTGCCCCTCGCGGCGAGACCGTCATCCGGGGCTGACGAGGCGAGCGAGATTCGCGACATCGGTTCGCGCCGCGAGTTGTTTGTTGATGACTTTCTTATTGAGCGATTGACCGATGCACGGCTGAAGCTGCACGAACCGCGACTTGCGCCGTTCGGCAAGGCGCCGCGTCCCAGCGGGCACTACACGACGCTGATGAAAGACGGCGATCTCTTCCGCCAGTACTACCGTGGCGATAAGAAGGCCGGTACTCATTGGCGGAACGACGGCTGGGACGTGTACCACTTGGGCGAAGTCACGCTGTACGCCGAAAGTCACGATGGGCTGAATTGGACCGAACCGGACTTGGGCCTCTACAAAGTGGACCGCTACCCCAGTGGCAACATCGTGCTGGCAGACCATTTTCTTGTCAACCATAACTTCAGCCCGTTTATCGACACTCGTCCCGGCGTGCCGAAAGAAGAACGCTACAAGGCACTGGGCGGATTGCGTTACCCGGACTGGGCCCAGGACCTCCGACCGAAGTACGGTCCGGGTGGCTTGAGAGCTTTCGTGTCAGCCGATGCGATCCACTGGGAACCGCTGAAGGACGAGCCGGTCATTCCTGAAGGCTGGGGCAGTTTTGACTCGCAGAACGTCGCATTCTGGTCCGAGTCGGAGCAATGTTACTGCTGCTACTTCCGTTCGATCGAAAAAGGGTTGCGCAGCATTCGGCGGTCGACGTCCAAGGACTTCACCCAGTGGACCGAGCCGGTGTCCTTGAACGCGAACGCTCCCGGCGAGCATCTCTACACCAATGGGACGCATCCGTATTTCCGAGCACCGCACATCTACATCGCCTTGCCGACCCGCTTCCAGGCGAAACGGGGCAGTACCACCGACATCGTATTCATGACATCGCGCGGTGGGAACTCGTACGATCGCACCTTCATGGAAGCCCTGATTCGCCCGGGCCTCGATCCAGCCGCGTGGGGCAACCGTTCCAACTACGCGGCCTGGCACGTCCTGCCCACAAGTGCGACCGAAATGTCGATCTTCGTTTTGGATGATCGACGCTACGTGCTGCGGCTCGACGGGTTCATCTCGGTCAATGCCCCGTGGAGCGGCGGCGAACTAATCACCAAGCCACTCCGCTTCACGGGCAAAGAGCTGGAGATCAACTACTCGACAAGCGCCGGGGGTGTAATCCATGTGGAAGTCCAGGATGCGGACGGCAACCCAATTCCCGGATTTACACTCGACGACTGCCCGCAGATCGTAGGCGATCAGATTTCGCATGTTGTCAAGTGGAAGAACGGGAATGACATGAGTCAGTTAGCAGACAAGCCAATCCGCCTGCGTTTTGTGATGGAAGATGCCGATCTGTATTCATTGCGGTTCAAGTAGAGTATCGAATGCAAGAAAGTGATTCCAACGAATTTAGGGAGACGACGAATTACGGAATCGACTATTCGTCGTCTCCCTAGATTCGTTGGACCTTTTCCGGAGTCGCCTGCGATGGAAGAGAAGATCATCCACAAAGAACTGTCGTATCTGATAAACGGCTGCATTTTCGACGTGCGCAACGAAATCGGGCCGGGTGTGCGCGAAGAGTGTTATCAGAAGGCAGTGGAATACAGGTTCGCGCAATCCGATATCCCGTTCGTGCCAAAGCCAAGGACTCGCACCGAATTCCACTATCGCGGGACAGTGGTTGATGTCTTTGAGCCGGATTTGCTCGTTCCGGAACGGATGATCGTGGAATTGAAACACCAGCCAGAAGGCCTGGCCCGAGACAATTTCACGCAAGTGCTCACGTACCTCAAGTTTTGGAATCTACGTCTGGGGCTGCTTGTCAACTTTGCCATGGACAAGGCTATCATCGAGCGAGTTCCCTGCGAACCGAGAGAATGCGAGACCGAAGAAGACTATGACTACATCCGCGACCAGATCTGCGACGAACATCGTCCCATCCTGCAAGCGGTTCGCAAGTCGCTGTTGGAGATCAATCAACGGATAGGGATTGGCTATGCTGCCACCACTTACCGCAATCTTGCGATTGTCGAGTTTCGTGCCCACGGCCTGAAGTGCGAATCCGACATAGAGGTCACTCCAGTTTTCCGAGAACGGCGTTTACCCACGAGTCGCATTTCTCCGTTGGTTGTTGAAGGACGCATCTGTGTGCAAATTGAGGCGATCTACGACGAAATCACAGCTCGGGCGATTCGCACCATGCAAACACATCTGCGAATGACGGGAGGCGACTTGGGATTGGTCGCTTGCTTCGGAAAGACGAAGTTCCTGATAAGGGGCGTGAGAAAATGACCCGCAGGAAAAGGATGCCAACGAATTTAAGGAGACGACGAATGATTCCTGGACCTATTCGTCGTCTCCCTAAATTCGTTGGACACATTCGAGGCTGCAGTTCGTCGTTAGCTGCCGTCGTTGTCTTGATGGCGACTTCGCTCAGTGTCTGTCGTGGGGAACCATTCGGTGAACGCCTGCGAGCGGTGCCGTATACGGACGTGACCATCACCGGTGAGTTTTGGGCCACGCGACAGCTTACGAATCGCCGGAAGACGATTCCGCATCTGATTCAGATGTGCGAGCGCGAAGGGCGTGTGCGGAATTTGTTGCGCGTGGCGGGTGAGTTGGATGGCGACTTCGAAGGCACGCGAACGCACGACGCTGACTTGTTCAAAGTGATCGAGGCGACGGTTTGCACGCTCGCCAGCACGCCCGATCCGGCACTGGACGCCAAGCTGGACGAGCTGATTCGCGTGATCGCTGCCGCGCAGCGCGACGACGGGTATTTGCACACTTACGCTCAACTCCGCTCGCGTCCCGGTGGACGGCCCACACGGCTAAACCTGTTCGCGGCCGGGCACCTCGTGGCTGCGGCGGTGACTTACTATCAAGTCACTGGGAAAAAGACGCTCTTGGACGTCGCAGTTCGCTTGTCGGATTTGATCGCCGCGCAGTACGGACCCGGCCAGCGCGTTGATGTGCCATCCCATTCGCTCTTGGAAAGCGCGCTAGTGGATCTCGCGCGAGCTACGGGCGAGCGGCGTTACGAGGAATTGGCCACGTTTTTCATCAACGAACGTGGGCATGCCGAACGAAGCGGGCGGAAATCGTACGGCGTACACAACGTCGATGTGGTGCCGCTAAGGCAGCTTGCCCGCGCCGACGGCCACGTAATCGGTAGTCTGTTTGTGTGGGGCGGCATGTACGACATCGGCGTGCGCACGGGCGACAACGAACTGCTCGACGCGTGTCGGCGCGTATTCGACGATGCGGTCAGCCGACGCATGTACGTCACCGGTGCGATGGGGCGTCAGTCGGACGAGCGGTTCAACGAGCCCTACGCACTGGACAACCGAACGAGTATCGGCGAAGGGTGCCAATCGGCGATGCTAATGCGTGTGGCTCATCGCCTGTCGCTGCTGGATGCCGACGCCCGGTACGCCGACGTGATCGAACGAGTCATGTACAACAACTTGGCGGCCAACGTAGGCTTGGATGGCGTATCATTTTTCTATCACAACCGTTTGTCGGCGCGGCCCGAAGATGCGCAAGGGCGTCCTTACAACGGCGTTGTCATGGAAACCGACAAACGCCTGCTTCCGCGAAACTGTCTGGACCGTCAGCTTTGGTTCAAAGTGCCTTGTTGCCCACCGAATGTGGCGATGACGATCGCGCGGCTGGGGGCCTACGTGTACGCAGTGTCTGAGGATTCGATCTATGTCAATCAGTATCTGGGCAGCGCGGCAACGGTCGCTCCGGGCAACGTTTCGGTGAAACTGACGCAGGAAACCAATTATCCGTGGGACGGAGAAATCAAGATCACCGTAGAACCGAACGTGCCGGTTTGGCGAGGAGCCATTTACCTGCGTATCCCGGACTGGTGTCGCCACCTGGAATCTACCAGTGGATTGTATCGATCGCGTTTTTCGGCGAGTACGGAAAGGAATTGGTCCGTGCAAGTAGACGGTCGTGCAGAAACAGAAGAACGCCGTGGTTATGTTGCTGTTTGTCGAGAGTGGAAACCGCGTGACATCATCGAACTGCACCTCCCGATGCCCGTAATGCAAGTCGTCAGTCACCCAGACGTGAGGGGCAATCGAGGACGCGCTGCAATCCAGCGGGGCCCGATAGTCTACTGCCTCGAAGCGACTGACCATGCCGGGAGCGTTCGCGACATTCATCTGCCGGACAAAGCGGATTTGCGTGCGGAGTGGCGTCCCGATCTGCTGGGCGGCATCCAAGTGATTCAGGGCCAGGGACGACGTCGTTCGGGATCACAAGGGGCATCGCCTGATCTGATCGCCGTACCCTACGCCGTCTGGGCAAACCGAGATGTCGGTGAAATGGACGTTTGGCTGCGCGAGACGGGCACACGGGTACTTCAAGAAGATCCCACAAACCGATGAGAGCTATCCCATGGACACACAGCCCAGGTGTTCAATCGTGCTACGACCAGGATCCGGCGCGGCCAGCACGCTGGGCAGCTAATCCGGGCCGCGAGCAGGAACCTGCTGATTTGCGCGACGGTCTACTGTGTTCTTCCGCGTGACTCGATATAATCGTGTCCGATTGGAGGCATCTATGAAGACATTGACTAAAGAGCTTTGGATGCAGGTATCCGAGCGTCGTGCGATTGTGTCGATCCACGATGAGATCGAGAGACTTGTTGCGGAGAGCGGTGTGCAGGATGGCTTGGTTCTTGTCAACGCAATGCACATCACGGCGAGCGTTTTCATCAACGACAACGAGTCGGGATTGCACCGCGACTATGACAAATGGCTAGAAGAGCTGGCCCCGTTCGACCCATCGTCCGAGCGTTATCACCACAACCGCACGGGCGAGGACAACGCCGACGCTCACCACAAACGTCAGGTCATGGGCCGCGAGGTGGTGGTTGCCATCACCGATGGCAAACTCCATCTCGGGCCGTGGGAGCATATTTTCTACTACGAGTTCGACGGTAGACGGCGGAAGCGGATACTGGTCAAGGTGATTGGCGAGTAGGTCCCGTCCGGCAGCCGGGACCTACTAAAGTCGAGCAAGACCGCATCAGCGCTGGCGCAGAGTGCGATGCTACCACTACAGACCGTGTTATCCGCATAATCAACCCTTCTGTCCCGCAGAATGCGCCCCCTGCCTCACGTCCCACCTTTCGCGCTGCCGATGAGATTCTGAGCTAGAGTTTATACAGGGAGACTGTATTCGCACTTCCCCGGACTACGCGGTCCCCGAATAATTACGGCGCTGCTGCGAATCACTTGAGAACCAAGGACTCTTCGATCTTCGACCGGCGTTAACGCGGAGCACATCGATGGCCAGCACATTCGAAAAGTTGCAGACGATCAATAGCGTTATCCGAACGCTCCTGGGCTTAGTCGTGGTAGGCGGAATCGGCACGGCCAGTTGGTACGGCTACCAGACCTACACCGCCGCGGACCAGGAGTTGGCAGACGCGCAACAGAAACTGGTGGCCAAGGACCAAAAACTGGCCGAAAGCCGTCAGCAATTGGAGACCAGCAGGCACGAAATTCAGGAACAGAAGGGGCAACTGAAGCAGAAAGACGCCGAGATCGTCGAGAAGCAAGCGACCATCACAATACAGGAGACCGAAATCGTCGATCTGAACGAGGATATCAAGAAGAAGAAAATTGAAATCGACCGTTTGGACACTGCTTTGCGACTGCATAAGGTGAAACGACGTTTGGCCCGCATCACCGTCCGGGACGTCGGCAAGGACCCGGATACCGGTAAAACGTTTTCACAGATCGAGTTTGTGGAACTGAACGAATTGGGAGATCCGATCAATAAGCCGAAGGCTTTCGAGCTGGAAGGCGATTTGGTGTACGTCGACTGCATGGTCGTCAAGTTCGAAGACAAGTACATCGAGGTGGCCGATTTGGAGCGCGGCACGTCGATCTGTACGTTCAACCGCATCTTTGGCGAATTTCAGAAGCCGCACGAAGGATTCTATCTGGACGAGCCAGGCCAGCGTCCCGGTGCGTACGCGCGCGGCAGCGTGATGTCCGATTTCGAGAAGCAGATTTGGGATGACTTCTGGAATATCGCCAACGATCCCCCGAAAGCGGATGAACTCGGGATCCGCGCCCTGCAGGGCGAGGCCGTTTCCATCAAGGTGAAAAAAGGGAAGACCTACCGCATCACGATACGAGCCTCCGGCGGCCCGGAGATCGAGGTCGTAGAAAACGGAGGCGGTCCCGGCACGCCGGCCATCTACTCCTGGGACGAGCACAGTCCAAAACGCAAAGAGTGGCCCAGTTGGTCGCCCACCGGAAGAACCCTGTCGCCACTCCGCAGGCCCAACGCCCCCGAACACGCCCTGGCCGAAGCGAAGTGAAGCGGAGGTGTCGGGTGTCGGGTGTCGGGTGTCGAATGTCAGGTGTCGAATGTCAGGTGTCGGGATCGGATGTCCCTGTGCTCGTCGGTTGGCGTGGCAAGGGTCACGAGGGATGGAATTCCGAATTCGTGCCCCTGATTGCGGACAGACCTGCATGTCCGTTTTACAGAACCCCAGAGCCATTCTTGGCCTGCCGCCTGACTCCCTTTCCCTCTTCCCCGACACCTGACACCCGACACCTGTTTTCCCCTACAACAGCTCGCTGATCTTCCTCCCCGTGACGCTTAGCGGATAATCCTTTAGCTGCTCCGGTTTGACCCAGCGCATGTTCTCGCCTCGAAGGCGTCCGCGGACACAACGGGCTTCGTGGCAAAGGAGTGTAATCCGAAATCGCGTGACTCCGTGTCGGATCGTGGCGAGTTTCCGGTCGGTTTCCACATCCAGGCCGGTCAATTCGGCTACCTTGGCTTCAAGCTCTTGATGCAAAGCCTCGCCACGACTGGCGACGATCCGAAATCGCGGAAAATCCCACAGGCCGGACCAACGTTCGCCATCGCCACAGCGACGCAGCAGCACCTTGTCGCGCCGGCGCACCACCACGGCCGCTTCTGTAACGTCTTCGTAGGCAGTTTTCTTCTTGGACGCCGGGATCGACTCTTGCAGCCCCATGGCGTTGGTTGGGCATAAGTCCCCGATCGGGCACTGGTCGCAGAGGGGCCGGCGCGGCATGCATATTTCGCTGCCCAACTCCATCAACGCCTGATTGAACGCCCCAGCGTTTTTGCGCGGCAGAAGGCTCTCGGCCATGCCCCACAGTAGCTTCTGTCCCAAACTGCGAGTTGGGTCGTCGCGGTAAGCCAGCAATCGGCTGAATACGCGGGTCGTGTTGGCTTCGAGAATTGGCTGGCGCGCGTCCCAGGCGATGGAAGCGATCGCGCCGGCCGTGTATCGACCGATTCCCGGCAAGGATCGGATTGTCTCCATGTCCCTGGGAAACACGCCATCGTGTTCATCGACGATAATGCTGGCCGCCTTGTGCAACTGCCGTGCTCGCCGGTAGTAGCCCAGGCCTTCCCAGAGACGCAGGACTCGCTCCTCGTTCGCGCGGGCCAAGCCAGCAATCGTTGGGAATGCCTGCAGGAAGCGGCGGAAGTAATCGACAACCGTCACCACCTGCGTCTGTTGCAGCATGATCTCGCTGATCCAAATGTGGTAGGGATCGCGAGTCTTTCGCCACGGCAGATCGCGTGCGTGCCGGCGAAACCAAGAAAGGATGCGGCGACGGAATCTGCGTTTCCACGCCGTATCGGGGAAGACCACTGCGGAACCGGGTTCATCCTGAATTGGTCGACGCACCCTATTCGTTGATCTCAATTGTGGCGTTGGGGCGTTGCTGGTCGGCAACCCACTCGAACAGATACAAGGTGACCGCCGGCACAATTCTGGTGCGTACGCCCTGCCACGTCTTCTTGCCCGGCTTGATTTCCAGGCACTGGATCAAGTGGACGCCAACGGGACTGACGACCGGCTGGCTGGTCTGTCCTTTGTCCAGGGCGAACGCTGCCTGGGAAAAAGGTTCCGGCATGGGCTGGTGACGAGTTATGAATCCGATGTCGCCGCCGTTGGCTCCGGTCGGTGCGTCGGAACGCTCCCTTGCCGCGTCGGTAAACGACAATTCGCCCGAAACGACCTGCTGCCGAACTTGTTCGGCACGATCGATGGCGTCCGACAACGCCTCTTCGTCGTTGCGCGGCGTGACCTTGAACAGAACGTGGGCAACACGGATTTCCGTGCCATCGAACTGGCGGCGGTGCTTGTCGAAGTACCGTTGGAGGTTGTCGTCGGTGATAAACTTCTGCAAGTATCGTCGCCAGGAGATTTGCCAGTTGAGCGTGTGCCGGAATTCGTCCATGCTCATTCCCGCATCCTTCACGTAGTCCTCCAGGGAGACTTCTTGCTGGGCGAGTTGTTTGCGCACGCGGCCGATCGCCAGATCAATGTCTTGGCTGCTGGCGGCGAGACCCTTGTCGGCCAAGTACGCTAGAATCAGCCGACGGTCGACGAGTTGCGAGCGTGCCTTTTCCCGCAATGCCGTCAAGGCGGCCGGTTCGATTTTTCGTTTCCCCACGACGCGGGCCAACTCGCGTTCCACCTCGCGCGCGTAGATCGGCTGGCCATCCACCGTGGCCACGATACGGTCGTCGGGCACGGTCGAGTCCTGTGCCGATGCCGCTCGCATGAACGCACACGCGACCAGCATCACGCACAACAAC
>JADHUC010000305.1 GCA_016784735.1 Pirellulaceae bacterium
CGTTGGAACTGGTCTGGGAAGGCGCGATCGGCGAAGTCCGCGAGGCTCACGTCTGGTATGTCTTCGGCGGCTCGGGCCCGATCCCGCGTCCCAAGGAAACACCCCCAGTGCCGGATCATCTCGATTGGGACTGTTTTCTCGGCCCCGCCCCGTTCCGGCCCTATCATCCTCGTTACGTGGCAGGCTGGGGCGCGTGGCGCGAATACGGCGCGGGCTGCCTGGGCGGAGGCGGATCGCATTCAATTAACATGGCATTTAAGGGCCTGAAGCTCGACCTCCTTTGGGACGGCGAAGGCAAGGGGCCGATTCGCATCGAGTCTGAGATCCCGGAAGCGTGCCCGGAAAATTTCCCCCGTTGGCAAATCCTCCGCTACGACATCCCCGCGCGAGGGTCATTACCGCCGGCGCGAATCAACTGGTACAACGGCCCGGAGCAAGAGTTGAAGCGGCAAGGCATCTGGGACCGACTGGAGAAGATCGCCGGCCGGTCGCTGGAGTGGAAGGATGGCAGTTGGACGCCTCGCTCCGGCACGCTGCTCGTGGGAACCAAGGGCGTTGTGCACACCAACGCCCACAACTCGGTCTGCGCTTTGTTGCCCGAAGCCAACTTCCCGAACGTTGGCGGCCCGCCGCGCACGATGCCAAGCGTCCGTGGCCACCAGCAGGAATGGGTCGCAGCCTGCAAAGGCGGACCGGAGCCGATTTCCAGCTTCAATCATTCCGGCCCATCCATGGAACTGATGCTGCTGGGCAACGTCGCCTCGCTGGCGGGCCAGCCGCTGGAGTTCGATCCCGTGCCATGCAAAATCACAAACAACGACGAAGCCGACCGGGCGCTTCGCCCCGAACACAGGGAAGGTTGGGCGCTGTGAGCCAGCCGGTAGAAGCCTTCATTTTGAACAGGAGCGAACAGAGAGAACCGAGTAGCCTCTTCTCCGTTGACTCTGTTTTCTCCTGTTCAATCGCTGCACAGCGGCCGTTACTTCGGCTTCGGTCTACGGCCTCTTGTCTGCCGCGGCGCTGGCCCATCTGGAGCCGCTGCCGCTTCTGAGCGAAGGAACTCGCCGCCTCTGCAGAAGCTAGATCGACCTATTGTATTCCTCCCTGGCCGGAGGGATGATTCTAAGCGAGACAGGTTGGGTTACGGAAGTATTCTGCAACAGGCCCAGGACATGACCGTCGATAAACAGTCGCGCTTGCTGGACTTATTGCAGAAAGAACTCGGACCAATCGGGAATGGGACCACCGCTGCGCTTCGGCACAACACCATGGTCTCAAGGAGGAAGGCAGACATGTTGTCTTCCGCTGGCTCATTCCCTGAACAACCGTCTAATGACGTTGGACGTGGCCGAGTGGTCCACCGCCGTCGCGGCTTCATTGTTCGAGTGGTTTATCCAGTGTCAGTAGAATGTCTCGGCGCGGATCGCCGCCGTCGGCGGGGCGGCGGTTGTAGAAACGGTCGTGGTACGGCGCGTTGGCATCGACCCAGGCGACCAGCGCCAGCCATTGGTCGCCGTCGAGCTTGACCTTTTCGCGGTGTAGGGGATCGTCCAGCAGCACGCGGATCAGGCGGCTGCGGTGGGATCCAAACTGCTTGGGCTTCGTAATGCTCGAATCGCTGAGGCGATTGACGATTGACACCAACGTTGGGCCTTTCTGATCTGTGGCTGTCGGTCGTCCGAACATGGTGCGAAACGACTGCAGGAAACCGTCGGCGGCCAGCGTCCCGCGGAAGTCCAAGCCACCATCGCGTTTCTCTTCCCCGTGGCAACTCACGCAGTGTTGGTCGAGGATGGGCTGGACGAGCCACTCGTAGCCCAGTAAACGGTCGGCGCCCCATGGAGGCGATACAAGTTCTCGCGGCGGTCGCCCAAATGCCTCGGGCATCGAAAAACGGGACAGGTCTAATTTCCCAGTGTCCGATGCGTCGATCAGGGATGAAGGCTCCGTTGAGGAAATTAGACCTGTCCCGTTTTTCGATGCCGGCGTTGTTATCCGCGTCTCGTGGCAACCTACACAGCCGCGGACTTCGCCCGGCTGGAACGTCACGTGCGACCGCATTCGGCGGATTTCCATGTGACGCTCGTCAAGCGTCTGGAAGTAGACCGCCTGATCGGTCGGCACCCGGAAGTGCGCCGATCCGTCCTCTTCGACTGGCACTTCGCCGAGTACTCGCACGGGCGCCCAGTTCCAATGGCCAAACTTGTTTTCCCATGCGTTACCCGGAAGGTAACGCATGGCGCCGATTCGCTCGTCCAGTGGCCAGCCGACGTGTTGCGAGATGCGCAGGTATTTGACCGTGCCACGCGCTATGCCGTCCAGGCCGTTGTATACATCGTTCAGATTGCAGGTCGCGTACTGCTGTGCGGTATCTGTGACGTCAGGCAGTTGCGGCGGCCGCGGCCGTCGCTTGAGCGGCATCGGCGACGAACAGGAGTAGATGCGGTCGCGGTGCAACAGTTCCTTGTTTCCAAAGACATCGATCAGATAGATGGCAAATCCGTTGGCCTTTCGGCTGCTGGAGAAACTGTACGCAGCCAGGAAACAGGATTCCGATAGGGCAAAGGGCGTTTGATAGACGCCGCCGCGGTCCGGCACGCCTCCTTCGGGCACGGCGTTGCCGGACATGGGGCCTTCTTGCGGTACGACGCGGGGCGTGACGTTCTCGATGGCGCCGGAATCGTTGATGCCCTGGCACCAATCGAGCCTGAGCACCGGTCCGTAGGCCAGCGTGTGGTGGCCCGTGGCAACCGCGACCAGTTTCGTGCTGCCGGGAATGCTGCGCACGTCCCGGAATCCGTAGGGGGCTCGCAAATGCTGGTTGAACACGGCGTCGGCCATCGTGCCGTCGGGCCGCATCGTCCACGCAGCATGCACTTCCAGGAAATGCCGCTCCTGGTATTCCCAGCGAGTGTAGGCGATCAACCCGTTGTCCAGACTGTGCGGATAGCGGTCGATATCCTTGTTATCGTTCAGGCGTTTGATTTCGCCGCTCGCGGGTGACACGCGGTAGAGGTTGATAACGGTGTGATCGGCCGAGAATTTTCCACATTCGCTGCTGCGGCCGGATCGGTCCGAGGCGAAAACGATGTTCCCGTTGGCGCAGTAGGTGGGCTCGAAGTCGCTCCAATAGTCGTGATGCGTGATTCCTCGCAGGCCGCTGCCGTCCAGGCCGAGTTCGTAGATGTGCGTTGGTTCTTCGTGGCCCCGCAGCAAGAACACGTTGTCGCCGCTGATCGTGTCCCACGGCGGCGGCCAGTCCGTCTGCCGGGCGTAGCCGAATACCACGCGGTCGGCGTCCCACCAGAGGTCGATCCCGTGCACGTGCCCGGGGCCGAGTTGTCCGTCGATGACTTGATGTACTTTGCCGCCAGGATCGAGACCCTCCTGCACACAAATGTCGCCGCCTGGCTTGTGCGACCAGGGGTACTGCGAGCCGGTGATGTTCGGAAACAGAGCCACATGACGCTTGACGAAGACCACTCGGTCGAAATCCGCCGCCGGGTTGGCCAATACAATCGGGCGAACCGTCAACCGTGCCTCCAGCCACAGCTTTCGCACCGCGCCCGGATCGGCTTTGCCGGATTCCACTTGCCGCGCAATCTGATCTTGGAGGGACTGCAGTTTCGCTAGTCTCTGGCGAATCTGCTGTTTCGTCTGTTCCGATGCCTGCGAATGCAGGACCTGTTCGGCGACGCCCGTGACGCGGTAAGTGATCTTCTTGAGCGAGCCCAACACGCTCTTCGGTTGGTGGTGCAGGCCCCAAATCGCGCCCTGACGCACATAGTCGGCCTTCAATAGGAAATCGGCGTCCAACGCCATCCACTTCCGATACCACGCAGGTGGATCCTCCTTTGGCCAGACGATCCGTTCGCCGTTATTCTCGCCGTTCACTTTCGTGGCAATGGCCCATTCGGCGATGCCGGACACGAATGGATCCGGGTGATCAAACAGCGTCGCAGCTTCGTCGGACAACGCCGAATCTAGTTTGCCCTGTTGTGCCAGTGCAAACAGTTTCTCGGCTCGACCGATGGGCGTATCGGGGGATGCGACTGATGGAATGGAGATCACCGGGTCGCTTTGAGCTGCGACGGCATCGGAGGTCCAGTGCGATACAAAGAAAGCCGTGAGTGACAGGAGTACGGAGAAACGCGTTTTCACGATCATGATTGATCCCTAGCTGCCCGGTTTCGATTGTTGTACTGTCTTTCCTCGTTTAACCCGAAGCCGGAGGCGATGGCGGGGGAGAAGTAGGTCCCGCTTGCCGAGCGGGACCTGGAACGCCAACGACCTCTGAATTCAAGGTCCCGCTCGGCAAGCGGGACCTACTTTCTCATTCTCCCCCGGCTTCGGGTCAAACAATCTGATCGTACTCAACGGCCCGCGAGTTCGGCGGGCGCTATGTCACGCCGCGGTGGACTGCCGTCGGAGGGCCGTTTGTTGATGAATCTGTCGAAGTACGGTGCGTTGGCGTCGACCCAGGTGACCAGCGATAGCCACTCTTCCTCATGTAATTCGACCTCGCGTCGATGCAACTCGTCTTCGACCAACACGGTTATCAACAGACTGCGGTGCGAGCCGAACTGCTTGGGCTTCGTCACGCTGGAATCGCTGAAACGATCTGCGACTGCTACCAGGCGTCGATCTGTCGTCTGTCCGTTTGGCAAGCGGCCGAACATGGTGCGGAACGACTGGACAAAACCGTCCTCAGCGCGGCGTCCGGTCAAGTCGATGCCGCCGTCAGGATCGTCTACCCCGTGGCAACGCACGCAATGTCGATCGAGTATTGGTTGGACCAGCCACTCGTAGCCGAGCAACTTCTCGGCGCCCCACGACGGAGGCGTCGGCTCTCGTGGCGGACGCGCCAGTGCCGCAACGCTCTGCCATTCCGTGATGGGCGTCTTGGCCTGTGACTCGTGGCATCCTCGGCAACCGCGCACCTCGCCGTGCTGCAATCCGACCAACGAACGCATCCGGCGGATCTCCATGAAGCGGTCATCCAGAGCCTGAAAGTACAGTCCCGTGTCGGCCGGTACGGTGAAACAGGCCGAACCATCGTCTTCCACCGGTACCGTGCCAATCACGCGCGACGGCGACCAACTCCAATAGCCGAACTGTTTGCCGTATGCGGCGCCGTCGAAATACGGCTCCATGCCGCACTCGGCATCCAGTGGCCATGCAACGTGTTGGGAAATGCGAAGGTGCTTGACTGCGCCGCGCGGGACGCCCTCCAGTCCCTCGTGGACATCGGCCACGTAACAGACGGCGAGTTTGTCTGTCTTATCTGTCAAATCCGGCACCCGCGGCGGTTGCGGTCGCGGTACCAGCGGGACGGGATGACTGGCCGAAAGTAAGCGGTCGCGGTAGATCAATTCGCGGTTTCCGTACGAGTCGATCAGATAGACAGCAAAACCGTTGCTGTCCGCGCCGCAGTTGGCCGAGCACTTCGGACGGTCGTAAGAGTACGAAACCAGGAAGCAATCATCCGACAACGCCCACGGAGTCTGATACAGACCGCCACGATCGGCAACACCTCCCTCTGCCGCCGGCTGGCCAGCCATTGGGCCTTCCTGCGGAATTACGCCGGGCGTGATGATCTCGATGCCGCGCGGATCGTTGAGCCCGATCGACGAGTCGATGACTACGACTGGTCCGTAGGCAAACGTGTGATGGCCCGTGGCCACCGCTACCAGTTTGTCGTTGCCCGGCACGGATCGCGCGGCGCGAAGTCCCAAGGGGGCTTTCATGTGGTGTTTGAAGACGGCGTCGGCCATACGGCCATCGGGATGTGCCGTCCACAGCGAATGCACCTCCATGAAGTGCCGTTCCTGGTATTCCCAATGAGTGTAGACGATTCGGCCGTTGTTCAGGCAGTTCGGATATCGGTCCAAGTCTTTGCTGTCAGTCACTCGTCGGATCGTCGAGCCATCGGCACCGAGTCGATACAGGTTCGCATTGGCAATATCGTAATCAAACGGGCCACACTCGGCCGATCGCCCGCAACGGTCCGAGGCGAACACGACCGTGCCGTCCGGGCAATAGGCCGGCTCGAAATCGTTCCAGTACGGATCGTCCGTCAACTGTCGCACTCGGCCATCGGTGAGCGCAATTTCGTACAATCGCAGAGGTTCGTGCGTCTTGCGCAAATCGTGTGCTCCGGCTCCTTCGCCCGGCGCAGTGGTCGTCGTGCGGTCGGGCGGCCAAACCGATTGTCTCGCGTACGAAAACACGGCTCTCTCCGCATCCCACGACAAATCGACGCTGTGCAAATGCCCCAGGCCGATTTGCTCGGAAATGAGCCCTTCCACATCGCCGTCCGGGCGCAACCCCGTGAGCACACAAAGATCGCCGCCCGGTTTGTGTTGCCAGGCAAAGGTGCGCGTGATGTTTCGTACTGTGTGTGGAGCGAATCGCGTGGTGACCAATAGACGATCGAAGTTAGCGGCAGGATTGAGCATAGCGATGTCGTGCATCGCGCGCCGTGCGTCGATCCAGCATTCGACATGTGTGGCACGATCCGTCAGGTGAGTCTTGATCCGCGTCTCCAATTGGCGGCGTCGGTCGATCATCAAGGCGAGTCGGCCCTCGATCGCTCCGATGTCTTCGTTCGACGCACCTCGCAGTGCAAAGTCCCGAGCCATTCGGCGGCCGCGCTGGATCATCGTGTTGATCGAACTTAAGAGTTTCGCGGAATCGTCGTCGAGACCGTGCGTGACAGCTTGCCGGATCCAATCCTGCTCGATCATCGTCGCCCGAGGCAGTTCGGCCCAAAGTCGATACCACTCGGGTGGATCGGCTTTAGGCCACACCGCTTCCTGGCCGTTGTTTTCGTAGCCCACTTTCATCGCAATCGCCCATTCGGCCATTCCCCGGACAAAAGCATCTCCGTGGCCCAACAGCTCGGCGGCCTGCTCGGCCCCCGTATCGTCCAGCTTGTTCTGATGTGCAAGCTCCAGCAGGTTCTCGGCCTGCGTGCGAGGCTGTTCGACCTCGGCGCGTGCGGCCGAGCCAACGAGAAAGACACATAAGACGACCGCGATGCGAACCGCCTTGACAAGGATGTCGCCGGGATGGGCAGTGTGAATGAGGTACTTCCGAAGGTGCATGTCAGGCATTATTCTTCTAGCCGATAGGTGACGTGATAGGAACGCAGTGTGTTTCTGACTCGATTATGCTAAGTGGACTTATCCGCTGCAACACGGAATCAGACGACCGATGGCTGGAAATGGCAACAGAGAACAAGATCAGAACCCATACGTCTCGCCAGAAACGACCGATCCAGACTACAGTTCACGTGGCGAGCGAAGAGTCTTGGAGTTCTATTGGAGGCACCGCGATCGCGAACCTGGCGTGGCGGGCTTGGTCGCCAAATACGTGCCTTCCTGGTGCTTGGTCTTGCTTCTTATGGCAGTTATGGTCGCGATAGCGGCTCTGTTGGTCGGCACTTATGCCATTCTGATAGCGGCCTTTGCGGCGGGCGCCATGCTCGGAGCCATGGCGCGCGACGTTGGATACTGCTGGCGAGTAGCCCGTCGATGGCCGCTGGTCAGGCAGGTTCTGGACTGGAAGAAGATCGCTACGTTGATGGAGACCGACTGACATCTGCAGCCTTCCGTCTGCAAACTGACCGGGAAACAGGGAGTGTTTCGGGCTCGGTGCGTCACCTCCAATGGTTAGAGCTTGACTGCGGATTTGCTCCCATGGGAGAATGATGCCGAAACGAAGCCTTCACCAGACGGCAATGCGACCAGTGAGAATATGATTCGGGTCAAGAACTCTAGGAGAGTGATCGTGGCACGTTCTCGACGAAACCCCGCAGAGCAGAAGCGAATGAAGGCCCGCCTCAAAGTCTGGCTGGAGATGGACGACAATTACGTTTTCGGCTTCGGCATGAGTGAAATTCTGAAAGCCGTCCAGTCGGCCGGCTCTATCAAGGCCGCGGCAAACGAACTCGGAAAAAGCTATCGCTATGTATGGGGTCGAATCAAGAAGGCGGAACAGGCCATTGGAGAACCGTTGGTAGAAACACGAGTTGGTGGAAAGGGGACCAGCCGAAGCACGCTGACGGAATTGGCCGGCCGTCTGATTGCCGATTACGACGCGCTGCGGGGCAGGATGTTCGACGTCGTTCAACAGGAGTTTTCGTCCCGATTCGATACCGAGCGAATTTGAGGAGGTTGGTTATGCCTCCGCGCGTATGCCCTTGGTGGGGCGGATACTTCATCGACAACCGTTTTCGCCGCCTGCTGCACAAGCCCGAGGCGATTCTTGCCACGCATGTTCGGCTTGGCATGGCGGTCATGGACTTCGGCTGTGGGATGGGTTTTTTCGCCATTCCCATGGCACGCCTGGTCGGCAACTGCGGACGTGTCGTGGCTGTCGACCTCCAGCAGAAGATGCTCGACGCGCTTCGCAAGCGAGCGGCGAAGGCGGGTGTGGCTGATCGAATCCACACGCACCGCTGCCAACGAGACTCGCTGGGCGTGGAAACGACGGTGGACTTTGTCCTGGCCTTCTACTCTGTGCACGAGGTCCCGGATTCGCGGCGGTTGTTCCGCGAGATTCACAACTGCCTACGTCCGCGGGGCAAGCTGCTTGTGGTCGAACCAATTGGGCACGTAACGGCACCCGCCTTTCAACAGACGGTCTCTCGGGCAGAGGAAATCGGGTTCACGTTGCAGGACCGCCGTCGAATTCGCTTGAGCCGCGCTGCTTTGCTAAAGCGGGGGGCAGCGGCCGTTTGAACAGCGTTTTGAAGGCTGGTTACAGATTGGTGGTTATAGATGGCGAACCGAAATGGCGATGGAATCGTTGCTGCGGTTCGGCTGTTGGCAAAGGAGTTGCAGCAGGTCTGATCTGGGGAGATGATCTCTGGACCTTCCGTTATCTGCCAGTCATGCCTAACGAGACAAGTCCAATGCCTTGCGGACCGCGAGCAGCAGCGATTCTTCGGTGACAGGCTTTGCCAGGAAACCCTCGGGCGGCTTGACAGCTCGCTGGTAGATGAGCTTGCGCAGTTCCGGCCTGCCGGTGACGATGCAGATTCTCAGGCTGGCAAGTTCAGGGTCGTTGCGGAGAATCTTGAAGACCTCGCCCACATCCCGGCCTGGCATCTCCAGATCGAGTGTCAGTAGATCCGGTTTCTCGCTTTGAACCATCGCCAGCGCCTCGTCGCCGTTCGTGGCTCTGACCACGGTAGCCCCGTAATCCTCAAAGACGGTTGCCAGGTAAGTGAGTTGGTCAGGGTCGTCATCGGCCACTACCAACTTGCGGCCGGCAAGTGGTAATGCCTCTTGCGTCTGTGTCATGTGGGGTCTGCTTTGCCTCGTGCTTATCGAGAATCTAATCGGTGGATGGACGATCTCTGGAATGGAAAGTCGTCCAGTCAACCTTGGAGTGTACCCTTGATACCGATTTCCGGGTAGGCGGCTTGTGCGCGTCCGACGATTGGCGGACAACGTTATCACTGTGCTGGACGCGCTACGGGAGTACGCGGACAATGGCAGGGCTAAGGTAGGGTCGGCTACGAAGCCGCCAAAAAGTCGCAGGGCCTAGGTCGGGGTCGTTCTGGATACAAGACGTCTTCGGTAACTTTTCCGGTTGGCTGTCGCGGTTGACTGGTCAGGGAACAAGGATCGCCTGTGACACGTTGCACCAAGCCCGTCACTCTGCGATGATCGCTTTCTTCGCGGAACCCGTGTTCCCTTTCAACCTTCGATAAATCGTACGCCAGCGTTGGTATTTACCCGCCAGCCGCCTCGATCAAAGCCCAGCGAAGCAGACGAGAGCCCTCCTCTTTCATAGTATCACCCTACAAAGTCACTGAGCCACCGGCTCGAGTATAAGCCCGCAGAGTAATGCCTTGCCCTTTGACGGCGCAAGTGTGACTTTCACCGATCCCGGCGCGTCGAGTCGCACGTCGTAGCTCCGTTTCAGTACTCGATCTTGTCCGCCCGTTTGCCGGGCAATCTCGATCCGATCCGTCGCAATGGCCTGTTCAGTTGGCTGGTACGCCAATTCTTCCCAATCCTCTCCGTCATCGGACACGAGCACGTCGAAGTCGTACTCGCGCCGGCCGCCTTCAAACCAGTCAACGGCAACGCGATCGAACGTCTTGTCTGGATCGAGGGCAAACTGAATCCAATGCTCTCGACCTTCGACGGCCCAGCGCGTGTCGCCCTTGCCGTCCACAGCCTTGGCGGCCTCGTGTCCTTCCATGTGGCCGCTCGCAACGACTGACGACGGCTCGCGCAGCAACGCTTCACAGCGTACCTCGTGGATCGAGTTCCACGCGTTGACTGAATTCCCGCGGCAGGCCAATCGTAGGTAATTCGCCTTCAACGGCTCGAACTGACAGGCTCCTTCTCCGCCTGACGCTGCGACCTTGACCTCCAAAATGCAACTGCCCGCAGCTTCCGCTTGCGGTTTCAGCATCAGCAACGTCAAGCGGTAACAGCCGGCCGGTAGACTGGCCGCGCCAGAGTACCTGGACCCGCGGCTATCTCGCCGCATGATCGGTGCCACGGTCAGTTCGATCGGCGTGTCCGATTCAATGCCGGTTCGGCAGATCTCGGCCTCGGTCTCGCTCGTATCGTCGGTCTTCACAACCGCTGTTTCGCCGGGCAAGGCGAACACTTCATAGCCGGTCTCCTCAGCACCCAGCGTTTCCCACACGCTCTGTTCTTGGTCGAAATGGAACGTAAAGATGCCTCGACTTTGGGCCAGCAGGTCGTGCGACGTGCGAGCGAAATTGTAGCGTATCGGTTCGACGCCCAACTGCTGGCGCAGACGAACGTAATGGCTCAACCAGCGTGTGTTCATCGACACAACCAAGCCGCGCTCGCCGCGTGTCATACCGCCGTGTTGCGAAAACTCGGCGAATCGCTCGATCACTTCTTCAGGCTTGCACTCGGGGACGGCTGAGCGAGCCGCATCGAGGTTGCCTAAACGATGCTGCCGCTTGGCTCGGTTGAACGTATCCTCTGTGCGATAGATGTCCAAGACGTACTGCTCCAGACCTTTGAAATAACGGACCCAGTCGCGGCCGGCCTTCGTGAGTTTCCCTTCGTCCAAAGCGTCCAGCATCGCCACGCGCCGTTGATGGCCCGCTTCGACCGCAGGCAGGTCTTTCAACTCGTGGTCGATGAAGAAGTCCGATGTCTCTCGGCCGATCTTGGGAATGGTGGTGACCCAATCTGCAAGGTATCGGCCGAACGGATCGGCCTGCGCCTCACCAACGCAATCGGCTGCCATCTGCCGGCATGTGACGTCCAGCGATTCGTTGCGGCTTTGGGCCCAACATTGATTGACCAGGCTCCTGAAGTAAAGATCCAGCGGCTTGGTTGTCCAGTGGATGATACCGTAGCCGGCGTTGTCGCATTTCATCTCGACCAACAGATCGTAGAAGTTGCGATACGGCGTATACGGTCGGCCAACATAGTTGCCGTCGTCGTGGTGCGCCCAGGCGATCGGAATGACCGGACGGTGCGTGGCCACCTCGGCCACACTCGCTCGACGTTCGGCCGTGTCGAAGATGGATTGATCCCTCAGCACCAGCCAGTCCAGTGGGATCAACGTTACGTCGTCCGGCAGAAAACGATCCGATGCAGGCAGAAAGGCGAAATTCCACGAGCCAAATGCTATGTCGATGTCCTTCCGGCCCAGTTCGTCGACCGCACGCTGGAACGTCCGCACGATCTTCGAAATGGCGAACAAATGATGAGAATGCCACAGCGTCTTTGCCTCGGGAGTCTCCCTGCATTCGGCGTTGAATTCGTCCTGCCACGACTTTGGCATCTCGTCGAATTCGAAATCCATCCACGGCGTGCGTCCCGTGCGGTGCCAGACCACCAGGCAGTCGATTTGCGGGTACACGTCCAGCAACGTTTCGACTTGTGCCTTGTAGAATGCATAGCCTTCCGGCGTGTCCGGCCGGGCCAGCCAGAAATCGCCGATATCAAAGCGCGCGTGTTCCGGCAAGAGCGTGATGAGTTCCTGCGGATTGGCCGAATGCGTATCGACATCCACTGCAAAGTAAACATCTACACTCTGCCGCTCGGCGTTTGCGAACGCCTGGGCCATTAGGTTCTGCGCCGCCTCGGTGCGCTCCCGGTCGGTGCCCTCGATCGCGGCCTCGCAGCCGAACACGGGATCGTCAAATACGTCGCCGCCAAACAGACGCCGGACGTCGTTCACGTGGTTCGTGCTCCAATCGCGTCCGACGCGAGTCGAACTCAGATAACCCACCGGTTTGTCCACGCCTTTGAAACTGAAGCCGGCCATGGGGTTGTTGCCGTAGGCATGCACCATCACGGCGTTGTAGCCCATCTTGTGCGACTGGTCGGTCCATTTGTTCCAGTGTTCCAACTCCCACGTCGAGCAGCCGCTGAGGAAGTTGTGCCAGTCGAAGACCATGCGCACGGGCACGAGAGGCTGGTTTTCCAATTTCCAGCCATCAAAGGAAAAGTCGCCCAAGCCGCCTTCAGGTATGGTGTCGTAGCTCAGATAGAAGCCGCAGCCCAGCCGGTCGGCCAAGCCGTACATGCCATGCCAAAGGCCCTGTAAGTCGGCGCCGATGATGCAGCCGGTCTGTTGGCCATTATTCTGCTTCGCAAAGACGACATAGCTGCCGGGAACATCCAGCTTCGACCGTGTCTCGTCCGTCAGCAGCGACGCCAGGGAGTCTTTCGTCCCGGCGTAGACCGTGAAGCTACTTTCCCGTGTGGCCGATTCAGACACGACCTTGAATTGCCTGCGAGGGTAGAGCGATTTGAGAATACGCCCCAGTTCATTAGCAGCGGCAACTTCACTCTCTTGATTGCTACCCGCAACGATCGCAACATCCGTGTTCTCGTCAGCAAGAACCATGCCCGAGCTCAAAACGCCGTACACCGCGATCGTTACTCGCCATAACCGTTTACTCATGCTGAAGCCTCCTGGCAGGACCCGTGTGAATAACTCTACCGTTGGAGTTCACGCTTCAGCGTGTCTTCCGGACCCAAAAGAACAAAGCACGCTAAAGCGTGAACTCCAACAACCCCAAGGTCCCGTCCGGC
This sequence comes from Pirellulaceae bacterium, assembly GCA_016784735.1. GTDB lineage: Bacteria > Planctomycetota > Planctomycetia > Pirellulales > Pirellulaceae > JADHUC01. The sequence continues at coordinate 13,056 of JADHUC010000305.1, forward strand.
AGACGGGACCTACTGAATTCAGTCCACGGACATACCGCTGGCCTGCAGCACCATTTCGTGTACGGCCAAGTCGTGTGATGACGTATAGGGCGATTGGATCTCGCCGCGGATGATTCGAGCCAACTCGGCCAACTGGTCGTCGTACCGGCCGGGCATCGGCGGCAGTTCGACCTCCTGATAACCGCGCCGGTAGTCTCCTTGAGACCGGTCAATCGCTAGAAGCATCTTGGGTGGCTCCAGCGGTCGGATGTCCACGGTTCCCCGATCGCCACAGACGACAAACTGCCGTCGGCGACCGCCGTCCACTTCGACAACCGCGGTGCGGATCGTGCAAGTGGCTTTCGGATACTCGAACACGGCCAGCATGTTGTCGGCCAATTGGTCGCGCTCGGGACGCGTGCGGCGAATGAACGGCGTCACGCCGTCCGGCTTGCCCATAGCCGCCACCATGGCGTCGATCAGATGGCAACCGAGTTCGAACATCGTCCCACCGGGCTGACGCATCAAAAGGTCTCGGCGATCGTCAGATATGTACTTGCTGATCACCCCGTGAAGCTCGAAGACAGTTCCCAGCCAACCTTCGCGAACGGCGCGAAAACACAACTGGAAGGCGGGATTGTTGCGGAACATGTAGCCCATCTGAACGCAAAGATTCTGGCGGTCGGCGGCTTCTAGGACCTTCTTGAACGCCGGCAGCGAATCGCCCGCCGGTTTGTCCAGGTGCAAGTGCAAGCCGGCCGCAACGCACCGGGCCGCCGTTGGGACCAATTCCGAGACGGCCGTCTCGACAGCCACCATGCGCAGACCGGGCGTAGCAAGCAACTGGTCCTCGGTCATCCACGGCAGATCACGGTAGATTGCGTGGCCCTCCATCCGTTTTCGGGCAGCCGCATCCGGCTCGACGACACCGACGACTTCGAAGTCGTCGGTCAGCTTTCTCATCGTTGCCATCTTCCCACCGGCATGAGCGTGAGCGGTGCCAATCTGACCAACCTTGATCCGCCGGCCTGATTCGGCAGCCGAAGAGCCGCCAACGTGAATCGCGGTTGCCAGGCCCGCAGCCAGTCGACCGGTGTTCTTGATGAAAGCTCTACGTTCGATCTTCGCCATCGCGCCGTCTCCTTCGATGTCGCAAGACAATCATATGGGCAAAAACGTGACGCTTCGTACTCAGATTGTAACCGCAAGCGGCGAGTCGAAGTAGTATCAGTTCAACGCGACGTGGATCGGCTGTTGGACGCTCTTATCGAACGAGAACACGCCCGTCAGTTCATGTCCGCCAACCGTGACCGTAGCTTTGTACTGCCCGAAGAATCCACGAAAGCGGGCCTCACCAAGTGCGATGACCCTCGCGTTGGCCCGCGTCCACCATTTGCCTCTGATCAAGCGTTTCAGTGCGTGATAAGCCGGCTTGGGTGTCATGTCTTCACGGATGAGTCCAGCCCCGGGCGCGCGGATGGCGCCGCGGTATTTCTGTTCGGTGAAGTCCCACCAGGTGATCGCCTCCACGGATGGATGGGAGAAAAGGATGGTGTAGAACTGTGCTGCCAGCTTGGCTTGACGCTCTTCGTTCGAGTGCCAGCCGGAGATGATCGTCAGTTCGGTGAAGTGCAGCGGCTTTCCAAATGTCGCAAACTGCTCCAGGATCTCCCACGTTCTCTTGACCGACCATTCGCGGCGTTTCAGAACCATATGCGTTTGGATGCCAATGCCGTCGATGGGAACGTCCTGGTCCAGACACTCCTTGACGATCTTCTCGAACCGTGTCAATACGATGTTGGGATCGTCCAGCGGGTAGGGATGATCGTTCAGAATGAGCGTTGCTTTGGGATTCGCTTTGCGAGCCCGCTCAAACGCTCGCTTCACGACCTCCACTTTGCCGTAGCGCTGGTAGATGCGCAAAGCCGTAACGGCGTTGAGCTGGCGTGCCTGTTCGATCCCTTTGCTGGGTTCGTTCAGGACGTCCCACATGCCGATGACGCCGCGGAAATCCGAAATCTCTCGGCCGACGCGAGAAAACGCAAGTTCCTCTGCCTTTTCCGGGTCCTTCTTGTGGACCCACTCCGGCTGACACTCGCTCCAAAACAGCGGATGTCCCTTGGGCGTGATGCCGTTGTCCAAACACCAGCGGGAGATTTTGAGCCGGTCCTCGAATTCAAGCTGGCCTTCCTCGATCTCGTAAGACACCCAATAGAAGCGGACGGTGGCGAAATTCAACAACTCACGAAACCTCTGTTTGTAAGC
>JADHUC010000306.1 GCA_016784735.1 Pirellulaceae bacterium
GCAGGGGAGGCATGATCTGCGGAAGACGCCTTCCTGCACACCGTTAGTGGTCCGCCAAACGGTGCGCACAGCGCTGGATGAGGTGGTTCCACACTGGCCGACGGAGAGATGCTTGTCAGCGAACATAAGAACGATTCCTTCCCCGGCAGGCGGACGTGGATCTGTTGACCCCGGCGATCGGCGAAACGATCGATGTCGTCTTGAGCGACGGAGAGGCGAAGCTCCTTGTGTTCTTCGTTGCCGATTTCCAGGAGTTGTGTCCCTTTTTCGGCGTACATACCTCGTAGCGAAGCAAGGTTTCGTCCGATTATCTTCCCGGACCTTGGGGCGCGGATGGTCAGTCCATCGACCTCGCGTCGCAATTCGTCGCGTTGTTTTTCCATGGCGTCTCTGGCGGCAGCTTCCGCCTGAAGCATCGCTATCTCCGAGTCTCCTTGATGCTGTCGACTCCTGATTCTGGATTGGTCGATTCGCAGTTCCACGTCGGCAAGCTGCGCTCGCAGTTCCCGGTTCTGCAGGACCGCAAGAACCTGCCCTTCTTTCACCGACTGCCCGCCGGACACGAAGATCTCTTCCACGAAGCCGTCACTCGCCGCTCGAATCACCGTCAACGGCGCATACTCAACGAACGCAGGGGCACGTACCGCGGCAGGCCACGACGCACCGGCCAATGCCGCGACGACCATCGTGACGCTCGTCAGCACCGCAGCGAGACGAAACCAATTGGGTCGTCGGGTCGGCCCGGCACGCAACGCTCGACGACCAAAACGTAGCACTGGCGCTACGAGCCATGTCGCGACGCCGAAGGCCGCCAGTATGATGCCGGCTCCGTGAAACAAGGCGCTGGCTGCGATCAGCAGCCCCGCGCACACGACAATCCGCCAGCAGAAGGCGGCCAATGCATAGCTTCGAATCAACGCGCCGGAGGCAAGCGACCATTCTGGCAAACAATCTCTGATCCCAAGCAAGTATCGACGTCCGCAGTAGCGCAGGAACTGTTGTCCGCTAGTGTACAGATTCGGTATGCCCGTCAAGTCGGAAAGGACATAGTATCCGTCGAATCGCATCAGGGGATTTGCGTTGAACAGGATGGTGGTCACGCTGGCCATCGTGACTATGTTGAAACAGAGTTGATTCAGCCACCCGCGATCCGTGTGACTCCATGCCAGAGCGGCAACGGCTGCGATCAATAGTTCCGCATACATACCGGCCGCGGCGGTGAAGATTCGTTGCCATTTCGATCGGAAACGCCACGACGACGTCACGTCGACGTATGCGATGGGCGCAAACAAGATCAGCACGATGCCCATTTCGCGAACCCGGCCGCCGTATTTCCGGCAAACCACGCCGTGGGATGCTTCGTGCAGCCCCTTCAATCCCAGCCAACACATTCCCAGCCACAGCCAGTTTCCCGGTGCAAGAACGCGATGCGATGAAGCGATGAACCTTTCCCATTCCGTCGTGACGCAGTAACCGGCGATCGCGACCAGAAGGCACCACGCGACAAAGGCCGGTCGAGAATACAGCCAGCCCAGCCACGGTATGACGCGTCGAAACCATGCATCCGGAAAAAGCAGCGGCAGGCGCAACACCATCGGGTTGAGGCGTTGCCAGCCACTGCGACGCCTGGTCGATCTTGAAGGGCTCGTTTGACAAGAGACGTCTCCCGAGGCCACGACTCGAGCCAGATTAGCCTCCAACAACCAGCGGCAGATGGTGGCGGCGTCTTGCTGGCCGAAAGCGACGTTGTCGACGGCCTCTGCCGTCAGTCGGATCGCGTCGCCAACCGCCGTTTTGCCGTCCAATAGCGAAATGAACGTGTATTCCGGCAGGCCAATGCGGTAGAACTTGGAACGCGCGGGATCCTCGATCAGGTAGTGGGCTTGGCCGTCCAACGCCTGTGGTGTGAATCGCAGATCGTTGCGCACGCGGATAACGGCCTGACGCAGCCCTGTGGATCGCCCGTTGTCCCAGCCGCCCGACTTGTCAGACGCAACGGGGCTGCTTGGAACGCATGACCGCTGCTGGTTGGCCACTTTATCGCCGTTCATCTACCAGCCCCACATCTGCGCCAACTTCTCGTAAGGGCGATGGAACAGATTCCACGCCAGCGGCCGACGAGGCCCAGTGATCTTCGCCCGGCCTTTCATTCCTGGACGCAGGACTCCGCGCGAGTCCTGGATAATGCACTCCGCTATGAAAACATTTCGTTCGTCCCACATTTCGGATCGTGGATGGATCTTGGATACGGTCGCGTCCCATTTCGAGCCAGGGTAGGCGTCCAATCGCAAGACGACCCGACTGCCGGGGACGACATACTGAATCTCGTCCTCCGGCACAGCGATCTCGACGACCATCTCGCCCAACGGAGCAATCTCGAATAGCGATTGCCCCACCGTCAGCGGCGCTCCCTCTGCCTTCTCCAGGTCGCCGCGGACGACGATTCCATCAATCGGGCTTCGAATCTCCAGGTGGCGAATCCGATGTTCCAGCAGTTGCGTTCTCAGTTCGATTCGATCCATTTCCAGCTTGGCCAATTGCGCCTCGGCGACCTGGGCATTGGCCATGGCCGAGTCTCGCTTTTTGGAAACGCGATGATACTCGGCCAGCAGTCCATCCAACTCCCACTGCATTTCCCGCGCGTCCATTCGAGCCAACAGGTCTCCCTGCGACAGGACATCCCCGGGCGAGGCAAATGTGCTTTCCAGCGTGCCGTCGAACGGTGCAGCCACATAACGACGCACAACCGGCTCGATTTGGGCGTCGGCACCGATTCGGTAGGGTGCGGACACGCACAGCAGACCAAGCACAACGCAAGCCACCAGCACGGCCAGCCTGCCCTTCCACCGAGAGACTGCCTGCTGAAGCCCCGCCACACAGCGACCCACCGTGTTTTTCCGGGCCAGACGGTGCAAGTGCAACAAGGAGCCCACAAAAGTCGCGTAGGAGTAGACGAATTCCACACTGTCCACTCGTTGACTGCCCGGTTCTTCGCCCAGAAAAACCCATGCACCCACTAGATCGCCACGTGCGTTTCGTAACGGCGAACTGACGACCCGTTTGGCTTGCGTCGTCGAAGCCAAGCTCTGATGCGCACGTGCGGAATGGCGTTCGGAATCGCGAGGCGCCGGCCACTCGGTCACAGCGTCGCGCAGGATCGTTTCATCGAATACCGCCTCGACCGTCTGGGCTAACTCGGAACGTCTGTCAAAATTCCCCACGCCGCTGATGGCCTGCAATCGGCAATGGCCACGTCCGCCGCGACAGAGGCCCACTGCCACAGTGTCGCAACTCAAACTCGCCTGCAATTCGGCGACCAAGATTTCACTTGAGTTCTGCTGTCCATCGCACTGCGACAGCTTGTCGACAAGTCCCAGTATCGCGTTTGCGTCGGTCGGTTTGCTCCGGCAAGAGTCAGCTTTGGACGAGGCAGAATGAATGCCGACCGACGGCCGCATATCCGTTGCGATTCCGCTGCTGGTGCCGATGGCCGAGGTCACTTCCATGACACGTTCCGTGCGTTACGAGGCCCTTGGGTCGAGAACGATCGCGACCGTTCGGCCGTGACGGACCGGGAAGACGGTGTGGCGGTCCTTCGAGAAGGTGTCGGCGAGGCGCCGGCAACGGTGCCAGTAGCACTGTCCGGCAGTTTGAGCAAACAGCGCTGACCGCTTCGGTACTTGCGGTCGGGGTTCTCCACGCAGAACTTGACGCGAACCGTCCCGCTCTCTGCATCGGTAACGGGGGCCACGTACTCGATGATTCCGTCCACGGACGTGGTGTCCGTGGTGAGTCGAAGCGGGGCGCGATCGCCAATTTGCAGCATTCCGGCGTAGACACTCGGCACAGAAAACGTCGCGCGAAGCTTGTCGAGTTGGACGATGCTCAGGACACATGGATCGTTGGGCGCCACATACTCGCCCTCGTCCTTGTGGATGACGGTGACAACGCCGTCGATCGGCGCGAGGACATTCCTGCGTTGAAGTTGAACTGCGTTCTTCTGGTGTTCCAGCTTGCGGATCGCCTGTTCTTCCTCTGCCGACAGCACGTGAGCTTCGGCAACGGCGACATCCGCGCGAGCGCGTTCAACCTCTTCGTTGCGAGCATGGCCTTTGGTCAGGAGAGCTTCGAGTTTCTCGAGTCGATGCTGTCGCAGAGTGAGTTCGGCCTGAGCCGATTCCAATTGCCCTCGTGATTCCACGCCCTTCTGCGCGATCGCCAGCAACGCCTTCTGCAATTCGTTGTCCAGTGTAGCCAGCACCTGCCCTTTGCGCACGACGTCGCCTTCGCGCACATTCAATTCGGCAACAATCCCAATCTCGGTGGCTGCCACGTCGACAGATCGGTATGGCTCGGTGAAGCCGTCGATTTCATTGGCTGGTGTCGTGGCGGGAAGTGTCGCAAGTGCCGTGCACGCGATCGCTACGATGGCCAGTCGATGCTCGAGAGACAACGGCGCGACGCTGGCGGGACCGCGCGGCTTCCGTCCGGTCATACCTGTACCTCCGGCTTAGCTAGCGCAGGAGCGCGCAGCGATATGGTGCGTTCGTGCCCTGCGAAAGCAGGGCTTGATACTAAAATCTAGATTACGCATGGGCTTTGTCAAATATGCTATGTTTTGTTTGTAGGGCACGCGGTCCGTCGCTTAACGAGGCTTCCTTTCAAACCGGCCGTCGATGGCGCGAAGAAGCTGCCAACAAACATCTCAGGGGTGATACTCTCATGCTGCGTGCCCTGGCTCATACTATTTCAGCGCTCGGCCAACGGCTCGGAGCGAGCCCGAATCCAGGCAAGTCTTCGCGCCGTCTGGAATTAGCTGAGTTGGAGGACCGAATCCTCTACAGCGCCTCACCCCTGCTCGTCGAAGCGCTCGTCGGTGTGGACGACGTCGGTGCTGATCCAATGCCCGAACTCTCCGACGAGTTTGCGCTATTTGAGCCGACCGACCAGGAGGAGTTCCCGGTACCGGCCGATGATGCGGCGGCGGTGGGCGAAGATACAGCTATCGAGGCACAAGTTGCCACCACCGTCGTTGACGCTGGCGGCAATCCGCACAAAACGGCTCCGTCAGAGTTGATTTTCGTCGACACAGCCGTGGACGACTATCAACAATTGGTGGCAGACCTACTGGCCGAACGCGATGCGGACGATCCCGTGGAAGTGATTCTGCTGGACGCTGAACGCGACGGCGTTGAACAAATCACGGACCAATTGGCCCAGTACGATGACCTTGACGCGGTGCGCATCCTATCACATGGCACGGCAGGCAAGGTCAAGCTTGGTAACGTCTGGCTGTCGGCGAGTAGCATTGACGGATATACTGGCGACATCGCGAGTTGGGGGAACTCGTTGGCCGACGGAGCGGACTTGCTTCTCTACGGATGCGACCTTGCCGCCGACCAGGTCGGTCGTGAGTTGATCGAAGCGATTGGCATTTTGACCGGCACGGACGTAGCAGCCAGCGTGGACCAGACCGGGCATGAAACGTTTGGGGGCGACTGGGACCTGGAGTTTGCCACCGGAACGATCGAGACGTCCGCTGTCTTCTCGCAGTCCGTGCACGACAACTGGCACGGGCTACTCGCTGCCCCAGTAATCGTTGTCGACACCTCTGTGGACACGGCCGACGGCGATACCACTTCTATTGCTTCACTGATGGCTGACAAAGGCGCCGATGGCCTGATCTCGCTTCGCGAAGCCATTGTCGCCGCCAACAACACGCCCAATATAGATGGAATCGACGAAATCCACTTCGACATCGACGGTGGTGGCACACAGACGATCCAACTGTTGACGGCGCTGCCCGAAATCACGGATCCCGTGATCATCGACGCCACGACTCAATCCGGATACGGCGGATCCCCAATCATCGAAATCGATGGAAGCCTAACGACCGGCGCCGACGGGCTGCTGATCACGGGGGGGGATTCGACCATCCGCGGCTTGGTCATCAATCGGTTTGACGGCGATGGTATTCACCTGAGCGGTGCCGGCGGAAACGTGATTGAAGGCAACTACGTTGGTACCAACGTTTCCGGAAATGCCGCGCTGCCCAATGGCGGCGACGGCATTGAGATCACTTCGGCAAACAACACGGTCGGTGGATTGGGCGTCGGGTCACGCAATGTCATAGCGGGCAACGGCCAGAATGGTATTCGGATCAACGGTCCTGCCGCGTCCGGTAATACGGTGCTGGGCAATTCGATCGGCACGGACAGTTCCGGAAGTCTCGACCTGGGCAACACAGGAGCGGGAATCTGGATTGCGAACGGCAGCGGGAACACGATTGGCGATATCGTCAGTGGTGCTGGGAACACCGTCGCGTACAACCAAGACGCCGGCGTGACGGTCGAACAGGGGTCCGCAAACGAAATCCGTGGAAATGCGATCTACGATAACAGCGGCGTCGGAATCGATCTCGGCGCCGACGGTGTCACGGCGAACGACGCGAGTGACGGTGACACTGGCGCAAACGACTTGCAGAACTACCCGTCGTTGGACTTGGCGATCGTGTCTGCCAGCGAGATCGTTATTAACGGATCGATCAACAGCACGCCGGACACGACAATCGAAATCGACTTCTATTCCAGTACCGTCGGCGACCCATCGGATTACGGTGAAGGAGAAGTCCACCTTGGTTCCGAGTCGGTGACTACGGACAGCAGCGGGAATGCCAGCTTCAGCGTCATGTTCACGGGTGTGACTACCTCCGCCGGCGACACCATCTCGGCGACAGCAACGGATCCGTCGGGGAGTACTTCTGAGTTTTCCCGAAACGTCATGGCCGCATGGGACGATCCGACCATTCCGGATGCGGCCCTCCTTCCGGTAGTCGATGGAGACGTGGACGATATCTGGTCCGCATCGTCTTTGCACGTGATCCGGAACGTGACGATCGGCGACGTCTCGGGGCCTGTCGATTTGTGGGGAACATGGAAGAGTCTGTGGGATCCGGACAACCTGTATCTGCTGGTCGACGTGACCGACGACATGCTGATCGACGATACCGGACCGGCAGATCCCTGGATGGACGACATGGTCGAGGTGTATATCGACGCGGATTTCAGCCAGCAGAGCACCTACGATGGCGTGAACGATTTCCACTTTGGTTTCCGCTGGAACGACACGACCGTATACACGGGACCTAATTCCGTGCCGGACACGTCGGGAATCACGTTCGAGATGGTCGCAACGGCCACGGGCTACCGGTTGGAAGCGGCCATCCCTTGGGCGACCTTGGGCGTCTTTCCTGAGTCAGGCGATGCTATCGGCATGGACGTGCAAATTGCCGATGACGACGACGGCGGTGCGCGAGATGGCAAACTGGCGTGGTACGCTACCAGCGAAATCGCCTACCAGAATCCCACTGCGTTTGCGGAGGTGATCGTCTCTTCCGCTCGAAACGGCAGCCTGTGGCTTTCGACCGGCGGCGACGTGACCACGCCCAGCGGTGTCAGCACACTTGATTCGTGGGACAGCGGAGATGCTCTTCAGTTCTCCAATCCGCGATTACAGCTCGAGCCCGGCACAACCGAAGGGACTTTGTCTGTGGTGGCCGCGTTGAATGACTTGGCCGACGACGGCGACGTGAATATCGACGCGATTCACTACGTGACTCGCGATATCACCATTGGCGGCGCCGCGTCGATCGATCTGTTGGAGGGAGATCTGTTGCTGTCCACGGCAGACGACGAAGGTTTCACTAGCACAAACTCGCTGAACGTCGCGGACGAAGATCTCTTCCTCTTCAGGCCGGACGTGTATGGTGACTACCGAAACGGCACATTCATACCAGTACTGCACGACCTTAATGCACTGCTGGGCATCGACGAGCTGTCCAGTATCTCACTGGTCGAACTGGATACGAAGGTGGGCGACACGACGCTGCTGGCGGGTGACTTTCTGTTCAGCCGGCCGGGCCTGACCGAAGGGAACGATATCTACGTCTTCCACACGGTCGACGTGGGCGAAGGCACCACGGATGGAACAGTTTCCTTGTTGATCGAGGGGACCGACGTCGGGATCGACCAGAGTATTGCGGGGCTGGAGTTGGTCGAGCAATCCGTCGAGATTGGCGGCCGCTTTTTCCCGGCGGGTCAGATGTTGGTGTCACTGGAATTGGACGATGACGACATCGGAGATAGTCTGATCCTTGCGAAGGCGCAAGACATCTTTGCGGTGGACTTCACAGCTACGACTCTAATAGCGGGCACAGCGGCCGGCGATGCCGCCGTGGTCTTCGAAGGAGGGGATTTTGGGTTGGATAGCGGTGAAGAAAGCCCTGACGCGTTGTCTCTCGTACACCTCGGCAATAGTCCTACGGCGGACATTGCGGGGCCCTACGCCATCAACGAGGGTGATTCGCTCGAACTTGATGCCTCCGGTTCGTCGGATCCCGACGACGACCCGTTGTACTATGTCTGGGACCTGGACAACGATGGCATCTACGGCGACGTGACGGGCGAGGCTCCGACGGTCGATTGGGCAGAGCTCCAAAGTCACGGCATCGTTGATCAAGGTACCTATTCGATTTCCGTTGTGGTACGTGACGGTACAGGAGGAATCGACTGGGCAACCACAACGCTGACCGTCAACGACACACCACCCACGCTGACCACGACGGGTGATTCGGTATATAAAGTCGACAAGGAATACACGCTGCAGCTCAGTGCCACCGATCCCGGCGATGACACCATCTCCAGTTGGACGATCGACTGGGGCGACGGCACGATCGAAACGCTGGCCGGAAATCCAACGTCGGCAACGCACACCTACACGCAAGCGGGATTCACGTACGACATTCTCGCTTCGGTCACGAACGAAGAAGGAACTTTCCTTCAAGATCCTGTACCGGGACACCAAGTGGGGATCGTCACGAACCGCGCCCCGGTTGCCAATGCCGGCGGGCCCTATGTTATCAACGAGACCGACTCGGTCACTCTCGACGCTTCCGGATCGGTCGATCCCGACGACGATCCGCTCACGTACTCGTGGGACATCGACAACGATGGCACATACGGCGATGTCACCGGCGAATCCCCCACGCTCTCGTGGGCGCAGTTGGCCGGCAACGGCATTACCGACGACGGAACGTACACGATCGGTGTACTGGTGAACGACGGCGATGGCGGAATCGATACACATTGGACGGCGATCATCGTCAACAACCTAGCGCCGACGGCGGGCGACGATACGGGTGCCGCATTTACCACCGATGAAGACACCTCCTTCACAACGGCGAACGTACTGGCCAATGACACCGAAGCCAACCCAGTCGATACGCTGGCGGTCACCGGCGTAGACACAACTGGCACCGTCGGAACCGTCACCGACAACGGCGACGGGACCTTGTTCTACGATCCAAACGGCCAATTCGAATCCTTGTCCGCGACCCAGCAGGCGATCGACTCATTCACTTACACCCTCAGCGATGATGACGGGGGCACAAACATCGCAACGGTTACGATCACGATTGACGGAGTGAACGACTCGCCTACGGCCGATGATGCGACGTTCGGGGCCGCAGAAAACGCCTCGGACGGAGCTACCGTCGGTACCATCTCGGCCGACGACGTGGACACGGGCGACACGCTCGCCTACTCGATCACCGGCGGCAACGCAGGTGGAGCGTTTGCCATCGACAATTCGACCGGCGAGATTACGGTCGCGAACGGTTCCCTGCTTGACTTCGAGGCGACGCCGACATTCGTTCTGACGGTCGAAGTCCAAGACGCCGGCGGCCTGACGGACGCGGCGTCCGTGACGATCAATCTGAGCGATGTCAACGAGACGCCCACGGCCAACGCCGCGATTTTCGGACTTGACGAAAACAGCGTGAACGGCACGACCGTGGGCATGGTCCTGGCCACAGATCCAGACGCGGGCGAATCGCTCACGTACTCGATCACCGGCGGCAACACGGCCGGCGCGTTTGCGATCGATAACGCGACCGGCGAAATCATGGTCGCGAATACCTCGGTGCTCGATTTCGAGACGACATCGGCGTACAACTTGACGGTCGAAGTTCAAGATGCGGGTGGCCTTACGGACACGGCGTCTGTCACTATCAATCTGAACGACGTCAACGAAACGCCGACGGCCGGCGACGCGACGTTCACGCTCGACGAAAACAGCGCCAACGGAACGACGGCCGGAACGGTTGCGGCCAGCGATCCGGACATGGGTGACACGCTGGGATACTCGATCGCCGGTGGCAACACGAGCGGCGCGTTTGTGATCGATAACGCGACAGGCGAGATAACGGTCGCGAACACAGCGGCCCTTGATTTCGAGACGACGCCCACGTTCACCCTGACGGTCGAAGTCCAAGATGCCGGCGGGCTCACGGATACAGCGTCTGTCACGATCGATCTGAACGACGTCAACGAAGTACCGACGGCCGGCGACGCTATCTTCAGTCTCGACGAGAATACCGCCGACGGGACGAATGTTGGGACCGTTTCTGCCGTTGATCCAGACATCGGTGACACACTCACCTACTCCATCGCGGGAGGAAACACCGGCGGTGCCTTCGCCGTCGATAGCTTGACGGGTGCGATCAGTGTCGCCGACAGAACGGCTTTGAACTTCGAGACGACGCCAACGTTCAATCTGCTTGTGGACGTCCAGGACACTGGCGGACTGATAGACACGGCCTCGATCACCATACAATTGACGGATGTCAACGAAACGCCAACCGTAGACGACGCTACGTTCGGGCTGGTCGAGAATTCAGCAAACGGTACCAGCGTCGGTCTCGTGACGGCAAATGACCCCGATGCCGGGGACTCGCTCGTATTTTCGATCACAGGCGGCAACACAGGTGGAGCCTTCGCCATCGACAGCGTGACCGGTGAAATCACGGTGGCCAACAGCGCCGTGTTGGATCTGGATACTACACCGAGATTCGATTTGACCGTCGAGGCCCGTGACACGAGCGGCTTGACGGACGACGCACTGGTCACCATCAATTTGACGGGCATCAACGAAGCCCCGACGGTCTCTGATGCGTCATTCGGAATCACGGAAAACAGCGCCAACGGAACGGCGGTGGGCATGGTTTCAGCCAGCGATCCGGATGCTGGCGATACAGTGACCTACGCAATCACAGGCGGCAACACAAGCGGGGCGTTCGCTATCGACAGTGTCACTGGCGAAATCTCCGTCGCCAACAACGCGGCTTTGGACTTCGAGACAATTCCAGCATTCGACCTGACCATCGTCGTACAAGACGGCGGCGGCTTGACGGACACGGGCAACGTAACGATCGATGTGGGAGACGTGAACGAGGCCCCGACTGCCAACAATGTCTCGTTCAGTTTGCCGGAAAACAGTCCCAGCGGGACGAACGCAGGAACTGTCGCGGGAACCGATCCCGACGCAGGCGATACCGTGACGTATTCGATCACCGATGGAAACGAGGTCGGAGCGTTCGCGATCGATTCAGTTACTGGCGAAATCACCGTGGCCGATACGTCGTTGATCGACTTCGAATCCACCCCGACGTTCCGCTTGACCGTGTCGATGCAAGATGGCAGCGGCCTTACCACTACGGCAATCGCTGCAATTGATCTGACTAACGTGAACGAAGGACCGTTGGTGGCTGACGCAGCATTCAGCCTCGACATGAATAGCTCGAACGGTGCGATCGTCGGGACAGTCCCGGCTTTCGATCCGGACGCAGGCGAAGCGTTGACCTTTTCCATCGTTGGCGGCGATCCTGACGGCATGTTTGCCATCGATGGCCACACTGGGAAAGTCAGTCTGGCGAACAGTGACGCGCTCGATATCGAGTCCAGTTCGACAGTCATTCTGACCGTTCAGGTGGAAGATGCCGCTGGCCTGGCCGATACGGCCGCCGCCACGATCAGTCTGACCGACGGATTCGCATTTCCCACGGCAATCAACGAGCTCGACCGTGACGCTGGCGCGCCCGCAGACTTCACGCAAGACCCACAAGACACACCCGACTCGATGCCAAGGGAAGGCAATCAACATAGCTTCGCTGCCGGCAATTGGCACATCGAGCAGCCAACGCCATCGGTGGGAGCCCTGCCAGCGGCGATACAGCCGTACGTCGAGTACGCAGGTCGTGACCTTCCCGCGAAATCGCATCTGGGTGACATGTCGCGTCGAGCGGAGCTTCACGAAGCGGCAGATCCAACTCAATTCAACATTCCCGCGACCCCATTCCCTGGCGACGCTAGACTTGGCAGCGATTCGGGCAGCGTGACGCGTGAGAACGAACCCACGGGGGCGACTGGCGACGAAGATGACAGAGCTGCCGACGAAGTTTCACAACGCGAAGAAGGCCCCGGCGGCGGCTCGCCGGACGGAGTGAATTTCGATCCATCGGTGGAACAGCGAGTGTTGAGTTCGAACCTGATCGCGACAGCCAGCGTATCGAGCTGTTACTTGCTCTCGACGGTCTCGGCTGGCGCCAAGATCGCTGCCGGGAAATGCTCAGCCACCCCGGGAACGACCAACGTCCAGGTAACAGGCCCGTCGAGACTCGCAGCTCAGGCGCTCAGCACGACGTTGGCCGACGAATCAAGGGCCGAGTGCCCGACCAGCGAGGATCCGAAGGTGAGCAGGCGAAAGCGTATCAAGCCGTCGCTCGGGAAAGAAGCAAACGGAGATACGGCAAATGGCGAGCAACAAACTCCTCCAGACGATTGCATCACCCAGGACGGCACATCTAATGCCGAGCTAGAATCCACCACCGATCGCTCGCTTGAAGAAAAGCCTGCTTTCTCGACGTCCTGGCTGCTATCGTTTGCCGGCGCCGTGTCCAGAGGACTAGTGAGCCGATTCTCCGGAAACTCGAAGCCCGAGGATACGGCAGCCGAAGCCGATCTGCCGATTGAACACAGGCTGGATCGCTTCTTGCACGCGCCCGCCGATTCCAGCGATCGTCCACCCCTGCTAGAATAATGGAGGCGTGGCTTCGCGCGGCCATCCTTCGACCCAGCGCCTCCAAAGAACGGGCCGGATCTTCTCGCTCTTGTCCTGCGTGACATGAATCTTGGAAAGGCGACGATTATGCTTGCGTCATTCTGGCTATGCGGTCGGACTGCGTTGACTGCGGTCGTTTTCTCATTCCTCGCGGCAACCGGTTTGGCTGCAGAACGCCCAAATATCATCCTGATCATGGCCGACGATGTGGGTTACGAGTGTTTCGGTTGTTATGGCAGCCGCCAGTACAGCACACCGAACATCGATCGCTTGGCTCGGCACGGGATGCGGTTCCAGCACTGCTATTCCCAGCCGTTATGTACGCCGAGTCGGGTGAAGATCATGACGGGACGGTCGAACGCCAGGAACTACTCGGCGTTCTCGGTCCTGAATCGAGATCAACGAACGATCGGCCAGTACTTCCGCGACGCCGGCTACGAGACTGCGGTCGCCGGCAAATGGCAACTCCTTGGTGCCGAACACTACTCGGAACGTTTTCGAAACAAAGGTACCTGGCCGCGTGACGCCGGATTCGATCACATGTGCCTTTGGCAGGTAGACCGGCTGGGCTCCCGGTTTTGGAAGCCGCTGTTGTACGTCGACGGCGCCAACCGCGAATTCGGCAAGGACGACTACGGGCCCGAGGTCGCGACGCAATACATCACGGACTTCATGGCGGCTCATCAGGACAAGCCTTTCTTTGTCTACTATCCAATGATTCTGGTCCACAGCCCGTTTGTTCCGGCGCCGAATAGTGCATCGCGCGAAAGCAAGAACCGCCAGCGCAACTTCGAAGACATGGTCAGCTACATGGATGAACTCGTCGGCCGGATTGCGCAGAAGACCGAGGAGCTTGGGATCGCCGACCGCACGTTGATTCTCTTCACCGGCGACAACGGGACTCACAAGTCCATCCAGTCGGAATTGGGTGGCCAGACCATTCAGGGAGGCAAAGGCTCGACGACCGATGCAGGCACTCGTGTTCCGCTGGTCGCCTGCTGGCCGGGTGTAGTTCCAGAAGCTCGAGTGAACGACGACTTGGTCGACTTCGCGGATTTTCTACCCACCTTGCTCGAAGCCGCCGGAGCCACGGCACCCACGGACCTCGACGGACGTAGCTTTCTTCCCCAACTGAAAGGCGAAGTGGGGAACCCACGTGAGTGGATCTATTGCTACTACTGCCCACGACCCGAGCGTACAACACCCGCACGGTTTGTGCGCGACAAACGATGGAAGCTGTATGGTGACGGACGGTTTTACGACGTGGCAGATGACCCGGCCGAGAGGCAGCCGCTTGAGGACATCGCGGGAGACATACCAGCCGAAACCGCCCGGCGCAAGCTTGCAGCGGCCCTGGAGTCCTTGCCGGCCAAAGGCCAGACGCTATTGGATTTTGGACCCGCGATCGAAGAGAACTGAGAGTGGGGTCGGGTACTTCAAACTTCAATCTTGCTGCTTAATCGTGTAAGCTGTATGAGACATGTAGGCAAGATTGAAGTCTGGAGTACCCGACCCCTGGACCCAAAGCAACACCGATGAGGACCCAAAGATGATGAAGCATGCATTAGTTCTGTCGAGTCTGCTCCTGCTGGGAGCCGGCGCGAGTGGCGACGAGTTGTTCGAGGACAGTTTTGACAAAGAAGTGAAGCCTGCCTGGAAATGGATCCGACCTGACGCGGACGAATGGCGGATCGTCGACGGCCAGCTTCAGGTGCGATCGCAATTCGGTCGGATTTGGGGCGGCAACGATGCAAAGAACGTCCTCGTCGTCCGGCCGTCGAAGACAGACAAGGTCGAGGCTCGTGTCAACGTAGCTCATGAGCCCAAGGAGAAGTGGGAACAAGCGGGGCTGCTCTGGTACGTGGACGACGACAATTTCGTCAAATTCATCAGCGAACAAATCGACGGAAAGATGTACGCGGTGATTTGTCGAGAGCAAGGCGGCCGCGGCCGGGTGTGCGGGAAGGTCGTTGCTCCGTCTGGGAACATGCAACTGCGGCTAATCGTTCGCGGCAAGAACGTGACCGGTCAGTGGCGAATCAAAGAAACGGACCCCTGGTCGGACAGCGGAAGCTGCGAGTTTGACGTGCCAGGCGACCGGTATTTTGGCCTGTTTACGCAGAACGGTCCCAAGGATCAAGTTCGTTGGGTCCGTTTCGATTCATTCGTGATTGCTGATTCGACGGAGTGAGCCGAGCAGAGAGGCACATTCTCCTCGAACAGTGACTCGCGCCTGTTTGTAGGGTGGGCCAAGTCTTCGCGGCCCACCGGCAATCGCCTGGCAGGCGATCGCGCG
>JADHUC010000014.1 GCA_016784735.1 Pirellulaceae bacterium
TGCTTCAAACTCGACCGGCAAGCCCGCGGCGATGAACCGTTCCCCCCGCAACTGCCCGCGGTAGCGAAGCTGGCCCGCGAGACCATGCTACCCATCATTGACGAGGTCAAACGCCTGGAAGCCGCGGATTCGCCACTGGCAACGCGACGCACCATTGAGAAGCGAGAGTATGCCGAGCGGCAACTGGCCGACTTGATCCCGCTCGAGATCGACGCCCTGAAGAAACTGGGACGTGACGACGAGGCGAAACGGCTTGCCGCCGCATCCGCACAGCGGCTCCAAGCACACGGGCTCGAATCAACTGGCGAACCGCCAATAACCGCCATTGTACTCCGCAGAACGTGGCTTGGCGGATCGGAGACGATCAGCTACTACCGCAATGGCAGCGCGGAGAGGTCTTGGAACGGACCGGCCCAACCTGGAGTCGTCTCCGGCAAGTCGAATGGCCAGTTGAGTGAGAAGGTTTTTGGCGAACTCGTGACCGAACTTCGGAAGCTGGACTATCTCTCCTTGAAGCACGAGTATCGCGGGAACACTCACGACGCCGACGGGCACGTCCTCACCGTGTCCAGTCAGACCGGGGAGAAGACCATCAAGGACAGCATGGCCGGTGCCCCCGAAGAACTTGAACAGTTCTTCAACTCACTCAGAGACAAGGCGGAAACGGTCGGGTGGAAACCGGCGGCCTCCGAGGAGGAGCAAACACGCAAGGGTGGCCTATCTCGTGTCATGCGGCTATTGCGAACGGGCTCGGAAAGGTAGTCGCCCCAATTCGGACAATCCATTGGACAGTAACAGGTGCAGGTCGTCGGAAAGTAGGAGAAACCACAGAATGGACGACGTAGTGAAATGCCTGCTCTGCACGGCTGCTGCTCTTTGCATTTGGGCAGCAACACCAGTGGATGTGGCTGCCCAGAATGGTGCGATCGCGGCACCGGGGAGCACTGAACTCGACGACCGCATCGAGCGGTTCGAAGCAGCCGAAGACGGGAATACTAGATGGCTGGCGCTTCAGCGCATCTCCGAACTGAATACGGCGAACGCGTATGCGTTTCTCCGCAAAGTTGTGGAAGACGGGGCGCGACCAGGAGACGCAAGAATGCAGGCGATCGCTCTATTGCCGCATCTCGTTCCAGCGGAACGGGGTTGGGTGCGAGCGTGCTTCATCCGCCTGCTGGACGACGGCGAGCCACGGATCGTCCACGAGGTCGCGTGTCGCTTGGCCGCCGAAACGCCGACGGGCGAGTCACTGAATGCCCTGGCCAAGCATTGGGCCGTGGATCGTCCCCCCGGATGGGCCGGCATGGCGGCCCTTCGACTGATTCGGCACATGGACACGCCAGCCGTGCGTGAAGGATTTCAGCAGCGCATCGAATCGCCCCGGATGCAATACTACTTTCCCCACGGCGAGCCGCTTGTTGACTTGGGCGACTGGCAGCAGATTCCCCCCGAGTATCAAACCCGATTGTTAGGCTTCATCAAGCGGCGACCAGTGGACGGCCGCCGTCTGGTACATGCCGCGGCGATGTCCGCCGCTCGGGCGGGCAACTCTGACGCGATCGACTTTCTCTGTGATCGCCTCGTGAGCACATCCGGCATGACGGGCTTCCTGCACGGCTATTACGAAGTACAGTTGTTCTGTGCTCTCCTGAAGAGGGATTCCAGTCTGAACCCGGCGAAGGAGGTCGCAAAACGCGCGTGTGAAGCGGCCGACGCTCCCGCCACGGAGCCCGTATGGGCCAATCAAGGGCGTCTCTTCGTCCTGTTCCCTCGTGGTCACCCCGCTGCCGACGGACAATACCGCATCACAGTCGTCGACGCGAAGTCGTTCGAGGTAGTAAAGACAATCGCCCAGGGCGGAGAGCCGCTTAGGTTGGAACGGGCGCCACAGGGCCAAGGGTTGCCAAGGGGGCGGAATAGAGGGGGCGCAGAAGAGACATTCGCTTATCAAGCTCACTTGGAGAAGATCTGCAACGCTTTTCCCGCGGGCGAACACATTCCGCCGGAACGGTTTGCGAACCACCCCGACTTGCTCACACTGGCACGGCTCGTCGAACGCGACATCGAACCGCTGCTCGCCGAAGGCCGGTTTGGCGAAAGCTTGATCGTCATCAACCCCCAGAGCTGGGAGCAGTTCCGCAGTACGCAACAGGCACTTCTCCATGTGCCGGAAGATGCCCCGGCAGTTTCCCATGAGCCGATTCGGGCGGACTACGAGAAGTACCTGGCCGACTGGAAACAACAGGATGATCGCCGACGCGCCTTGGAGCACGGACGCAGAATCATATGGATGGTTGTCAAGGAGGTCGCTTCGAACGATCGCCGCGTGTTAGTCGAGTTGCTCAGTCACAAGGACGTTTCCATAAGATGGGCGACGACACGCTTCCTCCTGCCTAATCCGTCTATGAAGAACGCGAAGGTTGTGGTCGCTCTGCGGTCTCTTGCGTGCGAAAAGCCTCCAGCCGTGCCAAACGGCTCTGCGATGTCGCTGGAGCAAATGCGGCGACACGAACTCCCGGGCCTGGCGGCCCGCGTGTTGGCGAATTGGCAGGTAGTCGAGGACGCGAAGGCATGTCCGGATTCAGCCTCGACCGATGATACACCGACCCTCGACCGACAGTCCGCTATCCGTAATCTGGTCGACGAGCGGTTCACATCCATCTCCCGTACGATCAAGGCCGGCAATGACAACACGGTCTCGCTGAAGGTCAGTTCCGTGCAAATCGACAAGGACGATTCCGTACAAGTCGCCTATCAGTTCAACGGGAGACCGGCCGCGTTGGTCCTCCGGCCGGCTGCAAGCACCGTCTACAAAGGGACCGTACTCATGCCGGTTCTCATTGATGAGAGGAGAAATCCGAAGGTCCCGTATGAAGTAGATGACGGACAACATACCCTCCGCGTCTCTGCGGGACCTTCAACTGTGTCGGCTTTTTGCCATCTGGTGACATTCGGCACCGGGTCAGGGCTACCTTTTGCTGCCTATTCTGCTGTCCTCCCTGCCTGCAGGTGAATAAAGGTCTCCCACTTCTGACGAACGCGTGATCCATATTCGACAGTTGAGTTTCTGAACCTCTTGCAGACCAGGAGCGATGTCAAATATCATCCAATGGGCTAGATCATTTCGGAATGGCAGTTGTGCCGCATGCCTTCCTTAATGAGGATCGGTAATTCCGCCTATAGGATGGTAGTTGCTCTCGGTGTGTCGGTGTTTGGACAAGTCGCTAACTTGCTTGGGTCTGACAGACCTCGGGCAGTTACGGCCCAGCCCGAACGCGCTTGGGTGGCGCACACCTGAGCAAGTTAGCAACTTGCATTTGGAGACAGTGGTCTGACACGCCGACGCATCCTCAGCCAGAATCGCATACCCGTCAGAACAGCCACGTTTTTGGTTCCGAGCAAAGAACCAGATTTGATGGAATAGACGTTCGACCAGGGCGTCCGGAGTTCCACCTGTTAGCTCGGAGGCGTTCGTCGATCGCAGTTTCCGGTGTCGAAGCCGCGCACCGAAGTCGGTTTGTCCCTTTTTGTTCGGCGAATCAGGCGTGACTGCGTGCCCGTAGCTGCGAGTGGCTCGGCGCTTCTTGGACTTGATTGTGGACACGCGGAGGGTAGCACGATAGCCTGGATGATCCTGAGTGCGATGTTTCAACAGTTTCAGATTTCGCCGAGAGACCGTAGTCGAGCTGACCAGAGCTCGGGCGCGCGGACGGACGCTTTTCTTCCGCACGTCGACATGTTCGACCTGCCATGCCGTGGGCAAGGAGGGCGGCACGATCGGTCCCGACTTGACAACTATCGGTGCCATACGCCCCGGGCGTGATCTCATCGAGTCGCTCGTCCTGCCTAACGCCACCATTGCCCAACAGTTCGAAACCTACGCTATAATTACCGACGAAGGTAAGGCGCACCAGGGAACGCTCGCCCGCCGCTCGACGGAAACGATCGTGTTGTGCGACGCCAGTGGAGCCGAATTGCGGGTACGCACGGATGCGATCGAGCAAATGGCAGTCAGTCAACGATCGCTGATGCCCGATGGCCTGCTCGCCGTGCTGGACCGCGCGGAGATCCGCGATCTTCTGGCTTATCTGCAAAGCCTGAGATAGGCGAGTCAGTGACAGAAACAACCGTTCAAAGCCGTATTCCGCGATCTTGACCGATTCGCCTGAATGAGGAGGGTTCAGCCATGTCCAGTAAGTTCACCCGTCGCCAGATGTTGCGCAACACCACCATGGCGGGAGCCGGGCTCTGGTTCGCCGGCAGCCGCGTTCAAGCCGGCGGCGTCTCGCCCAACGAGAAGCTGAACGTTGCCTTCGTGGGCTGCGGCGGTCGGGGCGAGGCAAACATCGAGCCGATCGCCGCCACCGAAAACGTCGTGGCCTTGTGCGATGTGGACGATCGCCGGGCGTCGGCGATGTTCACACGCTTTCCCAAGGCCAGGAAATTCCACGACTATCGCAAGATGCTCGACCAGATTGGCAACCAGATCGATGCCGTCGTGATCAGCACGCCCGATCACATGCACGCTCCGGCTTCGATCCGGGCGATGCGGATGGGCAAGCACGTCTACTGCGAGAAGCCGTTGTGCTGGTGCATCGGGGAAGCCCGACTGATGGCCGAGACGGCGAGAAAACACAAAGTCGCTACGCAGATGGGAACGCAAGGCATGGCCGAATCCGGTTCGCGGGCGGGAATCGAAGTGATTCGTTCCGGCGCGATCGGCGCGGTCCGCGAGATGCACGTTTGGACCGATCGTGCCGAAGGCTGGTGGCCTCAGGGCGTCGATCGGCCTCAAGGGACGTCGCCAGTTCCCAAAGGACTACGTTGGGACCTCTGGCTGGGCGTGGCGCCCCAACGGCCTTATCACCCAGCCTATGTCCCGTTCAAATGGCGCGGGTGGCTCGATTTCGGCACCGGGGCAATCGGCGATATGGGCATTCACAACGCGGCGATGGCGTGGGTAGGATTGAAGCTGGGGCTGCCGACGTCTGTCGATGTGGCGGCGTCGTCCGGCACGAACAGCGAGACGCTTCCGGCGTGGTCGATTCTGCGTTTCCAGTTCCCCGCCCGCGGCGACTTGCCGCCGGTAACGCTTCACTGGTACGACGGCGGCAAGAAGCCATCAAGCGACTTGATCGGTGGCCGCGAAGTGGCCCGCAACGGCGCAATCATGGTGGGCGATAAGGGGACCATGTATTCGATCGAATGGACGGGCGCCGACTGGCATCTTCTGCCCGAGGACGAGTTTCACGACTACGAACCGCCCGAGCCTACCGTTGCCCGCTCTCCCGGCCATCACCAGGAGTGGATCGCGGCTTGCAAGGGTGGACCGCAGGCGTTCTGTAACT
The DNA here is from genome assembly GCA_016784735.1 of Pirellulaceae bacterium. Taxonomy (GTDB): domain Bacteria; phylum Planctomycetota; class Planctomycetia; order Pirellulales; family Pirellulaceae; genus JADHUC01. The sequence goes on from JADHUC010000014.1 coordinate 5,349, forward strand.
TTGTCGACTTTGCTGCACCGTTAACCGAAGTAATGCTCCTGGGCAATCTTGCCTTGCGAATCGGCAAAAAGGTCGTGTGGGATGCGCAGTCGATGCGCGCGGCCGACTGCCCGGAGGCCGACCGGTTCATCAGCCGCGAATACCGTGGAAGTTGGGGAACTTGACGAGAGGATCATCGGACATGATTAACACAACAACACGCCAGTTTGCCCTTTGCGCTGCAACGATTCTCGGCCTCATCGTACTGTTCCAGGCGGTAGCCATTCGCGCGGAGGACAAGCCCGCGCCACCAACAGTCCGCGTCGCGGCCGTGCAGGCGAAACGCCGCTTGGTCGACTGGCGCATCAAAGACCCAGCACAGGTTATGGCGGCTGTAGACAAGAATCTTGCCGCCTTGGAAGAGATCGTCCATAAGGCGGGCGAGCAGAAATGCGACGTGCTGGCGTTCCCGGAAGATACGCTGGGGTTGCTCAATTGGTACGGTGTGAACGAGCCGGCCGCGAAGGAAGTCGTGCCCGAAGCCGTGTCGCGGATGCTCGACCGCCTGGGACGGGCGGCCGCTTCGCATCAAATGTATCTCGTCGTGTGCAGTGACTTCATCGAGTCGGATGGAGCGACTTACAACACGGCATTCTTCCTGGGCCGCGACGGCAAGGAAATCGGGCGTTACCACAAAACGTGCCCAACGTGGTCCGAGTGCAGTGCCAGGAAGCGTGGCCAGTCGTTGCCCGTGTTTCCGACACCCGACCTCGGCACCGTGGGTATGTTGATCTGTTACGATTTAGTGTTTCCGGAAACGGCGCGCTGCCTGGCGCTGGCGGGAGCCGACATTGTCTTCTTCCCAACTATGGGCGGAGCGGCCGTGGGCGACGACGACATCGGGCTTCAGGCCCTGCGCGTCCGCGCAGCGGAGAATCACGTATACCTTATCGTCGCCTTCCGGGGCAACGGCTCGATGGTCATTTCGCCGCGAGGCAAGATCATCGCTCGGGCCGAGGGACCGGACGGCCTGGCCATTGCCGACATCGACCCGCTGGGCGGTCGCGAAGGCGGCGACGCCATGAATCACCAGCGCGACATGCGGGCACGACTCTTTCGCGAGCGCAATCCCGCTGCCTTCGGAATTCTGACCGACCCGAACCCGCCAGCGCTCGAAAAGGTCCCCATCGACATCACCTCCAAAGAAGCGGGACGAATTGCGGCCCGAGTGCTGACCATCGGCGAAGAGGAATTCGAACAAGCCGAGTCGTTGGCCCGCGCGGGCAGGACAAGCGATGCCATCGCAGCCTTCGATCGCTTGCGGACCGAGTACCGGGGCAGTTGGATCGAGCGGGTCGCAACCGAGCGGCTGCGGACGCTACGTCATTCGAAGGACAAAGAAACGCGTCGACAATGATGTATCACGTGAGGATCAGTGGGCCGTCGCCGCAGAAATCCGGGTTGCCGAACTTGGTGATTTCGTGGCCGAAGCCGTGGGCCAGCGACAACAGTAGGCGGTTGTGGGGAGTGTTCTTGTATCTGAGGGACCGCCCCATGTTGAAATCCAGCCCGCCACCGACGAGGACGAAGGGAATGTCGTTCAGGGTATGCGAGTTGCCTTTGCCCAATTCGTTCGTCCAGACGATCAACGTGTTGTCGAGCAAGCTGCCGGGGCCGCCGGGCTCGGGCGTGTCGGCGAGTCGTTTGGCCAGGTAGGCGAGTTGCTCGCAGAACCATGTGTTGATTTTGGTCAGGTTCTCTTGGGCCTGTTCATTCGAGTCGGGTTCGTGCGAGAGAGCGTGGTGCCCGTCTTCGATTCCAAGCCAACGCATTTTGGCCCCACCTACAGCGTTCGTGTATTGCAGAGTGGCGATACGCGTGAAGTCGTTGACGAAGCTGTTGACCAAAAGTTCGATCTGCATCTTGCTGATCTTCGGCATGTTGTCGTTTTCTTGTCGGATGTCCGGATCCAAATCCGGAACCGCGTGTACTGCCTTGGCCTCCTTTGCCGCCCTGAGTTCCTGTTCCATCTCGCGGACAAATGTGGTCTGCTCGTCCAGTAGTCGGCGGTCTTCGACGCTGACCGACGCACTCACCTTATTCAGATCGTCCTGTAAGTCATCCAGGACGCTCATCAGCAACTCTCGGTCTTTCGCCCGGCCATATAACTTGGAGAACATCTGGTAGGGATCGGCGATGGGAGCGAGCGGCTTGTTGGGGCCTGCGTAGGCCATGCGGGTCCAGGTGTCGGCTCGGTTCGGTACCATGACGCCAAACTCGAGCGATCCGAAGCGAGTCCGAGTCTTGGGATTCTTCTGCAGGAAGTTGCTGATTTCCTGGTCGATCGAGATCCCGCTGGACCAACCGGCCGGCGTGTGGGAGCCGCCTTGAATATTGCCCGGGAACAACTCGACGCCCGTCAGCAGGCACCCGATGCCTCGCATGTGGTTGTCGCCGTCGCCGCGGACGCGATCCGCAACGCCATGAAGAATGAGCGTGCGGTCTTTGACGGGTGCGAGCGGCTGGAGACTTGGTTTCAGGGAAAACTCCTTGCCTTCTTCGTCCGGCCAGAAGCTCTTGGGTACCACGCCGTTGGGACTGAACATGATGACGAGCCGTTGCTTTCGTCCCGTCTGGCTCGCGAACCCGAGACTGGTCAGACTTCCCAGCAGCGGTGCAACAGCCGCACTGAGGCCCAGGTCGCGAAGAAAACCTCGGCGGTCGGTGGCAAATGGCATGGGGTGTCTCCAAATCGGAAGGAGTGAAAATCGTCCAGATTATTTTGCCGCTACACTCGCTGGCGACTCGCGTCCAACACGCGCGGAAACAACCATCACCTGGACGGCCAAGTCGCGGATGTTGAACTCGCTGGAAGCGAACGATTCGCGAAGGCCCTTCAGCGTTTCCGCTCCGTAGGCACGTACGGGTTGTTGAACCAGGTGATGGAACAGTTGCTCGGTGAAGGCGGTGTGAGCCTCTTCACTCTGGGCGACGAACTCGGCCAACTGCCGGGCGCCGTCGAAGGTGACGTGTTCTCCGCTCCGTGTCCGGTAGCCGCCAGTTCCGTCCACCGTTTTGTCAAGTTCCGTTTCTCGATAGCGTCCAACGGCGTCGAAGTGTTCCAACGCGAAACCGAGGGGGTTGATGATCTGATGGCAAGTCATGCAAGCGGTCGGCTCGGTCTGCAGCGTAACACGTTCCCGCGTGGTTAAGCCGGGATGTAGGTCTGGGGCCAACGGTGCGACCGCCACCGGCGGCGGACGGAGCGATTGGCCCATCACTCCCCGAACCAGAAATACCCCGCGGTGAATGGGGGAACTCTCGCGGGCGTGAGAAAAGACCGTCATCAGGTAAGGGTGCGTGAGGATGCCGGCCCGCTTGCCCAAGTCGAGCCGGGTTTTCGCAAAGTCTTGTCCGGCCGCTGACTCGCCGCCGTAGAACGCGGCAAGTTGGTCGTTCAGAAAGATCTCATCCGCAAGCAGAAGGCGACGGTAGTCGGCGTCTTCCGACCAGAGCACGTCGTCAAGAAAGACTTCTAGCGACGTGCGCAGATCGGCGATCGTGGTTGCATCGAAATCGGGAAAGGTCTGCGGATCTTTGCTCAAGTCCTTTTCGGTGTCGGCATGCAACCACGTGAGTAGGAAACCGTGAAGCTTGCTCTTCACGCGATAGTCCGAGAGCATCCGTCGGGCCTGCTGCCGGACTTGTTCCTCGGTCGCAAGCCGGCCTTCCGCGGCTGCGCGATTCAATTCGCTGTCCGGGATGGAATCCCAGAGACCGAACGAGAGCCGGTTTGCCACTCTGTAATGGTCGGGAGCATCGCCAACTTCACGGAACAGAAACCGCGGGGACTTGAGCGTCAGTAGAACGACTCGCTTCACGGCTGCGTGCGGATCTTCGGTGGCTTCGAACTGATGGTCAACGAAGATGTTGTTTTGGTCTTCTGTAAGCGGGCAACGGAATGCTCGCTCGCAAAACGTCCGGCAGAATGTTCGCAGCTTCTCCTGCCGATCGGCGGCATCATGCTTCGTGCCGGCCAGGCCGTCGAGGTTATCAGCAATGTAGCTCGCAGCCTCGATGGCGGCGTCGGTTGTCGCGTGGTCCCACGCCTTGGACACGGAAGTGCCGCGTTTCCAGCCGTAGCTGCGATCGTCGGGCGGGAACGGCGTCGTGCAGACGAACTGCTCGGGAGCAGAATCGACCGAGAGTTGCCGGGCGGGAATCGGCTCCAAAACACCTCTCGGGGCCTTCCACAACAGGGTGATCGACGCTGGGGCTGACTTCGGTTTCCCCTTTTGTTTGTCTGAGTCGTCCACGCCCTGTTTGGCCTTGGTGAAGTCGAGCCGCACGGGATAGATCCGTCCACCGACCAGAAACAGGCTGGCTTTGTATTCCGTATCGTTGCCCGATTTGACCCAGGCGTCGATGAGCGGTGTTTCCGTATCGTTGACCCAGAGCCGAGCGGCGTGTTCGGTGCGAATGACGAAGTCGTGGATGCCGGTATCGGGCGCCAGAAACGAGCCTTGCCAACGGATGGAGAATTCGTGGGGCTGGGTGATTTCCGGGACGGGGGCTTTCGTGCCGAAATCGAAGTTGACATTCGGGTCGATGCGTTTGGCTACGGAAGATCGAATCCGCCGGCCCTTGAAGTACTCGCCGCGCAGCCCCCGCTGATCGCCCCACCGGACCGGCTCGCGGAAGCTGCCGATCAGGTCAGCGACGGTCTGACGGTACTGGCGGACGGTCAAGCGAGCCAAGTCGATCCGCACGGGGCGGCTTCTTTCGCGGGCGATGGGGGAATAGAAGGCGTCGTGGATGTAGGCGGCGACGGATTTGTTTTCCTCCTGCGAGAGGCTTCCGGGATCATCCTCGGGCATGGTCTCGCCGATCAGCTTGGCGAGTTGGGCTACGGATAGGCTACCCTCGAGTGAGTGGTCGTACTCGTCAGCGCCCTCACCCCGTTCGCCGTGGCAATGGGCGCACTTGGTCCGATAGAGCTGCCCCGGACGGTTTCCCGGCTCCGAACCAAAGACCGGCCGGAAGACAGAAAGACAGGAGAATACGCTCGCAAGAGACAAGCCGAGGAGGCCCGGCCAAAGGAGACAACGCGTCGTGCGTGTCACGTAGAATCGTTGCACGGGCAATCCCTTACTATAAGAGTCCTGGAGGATCGCGAATTCTGTTTCGTTTCGCGTTACCGCTCGGGAAAAAGAACCGCTTTTCCGGCGGACTTATCACAGCAAACGATCAAGGTTCGCGTAGCCTGGGCGGATTCATCGTTTAGCCGCGGGTCCAGCGGGCCGCTCGTCCGGGCAAACTCCCAGCCCGTAGGGCTTGGGGTTAAACGACTTTGGTTGCGGCGCTGTACGCTACTGTTGTTTACTCATGCCACCCAGTATCTTCCAGCCGGAGTCGTCCTTAATCCAGGTATGAGTAATCCGCCGCGACTCCTTCTGCTCTTTCCCTGCCTCATCTTTCTTCAAGAAGTGGACCGTGTAGAAATTGATCGCCACATTCCCCGTCACTCGGATGCCCGCTCGTTCGATCTTGAAGGTCCACGAGGCGGGCTGTGCATATCTCCGTTCCAGACGGCGAGTCACTGCTTGCTTGTCCGCGGGTCGCGGTTCAAGGTCGGGCCACCCGAGAAAACGGTCGTGCCACATGGGCAGGATCCGTTCATGATTCGCGTCCCGATGGTAAGCGAGGTACGCTTCTTCAAGAGCCCAAATCTCTTCTTCCACTTTTCCCTGTTTTCCTTCCCCGTGAGTAGCCTGCGTTTGCGGACAGGCGAAAGCGAACACTGACAACAGAACACTGATTGCTTTCTTCATTTCACTCATCCCCATGTTTGACAGTCGACCGGCCGGAAGGTCTCGGGCGCCGCTATGGGGCCACCTCCACCAGGGGCAAGTCGATGACGATCCGAGTTCCTTTGCCGGGTGCGGTGTCAATTGTCGCGTGGCCACCGAATAGCCGGGCGCGTTCCTGGATGCCACGTAGTCCGAATCGATCGCCTTTGATGGCCTTTGGATCGAAACCGGTCCCCTCATCTTCAACGCCCACTTCTATGCGATTGCCTCGTTGAGACAGTCGGATTTGGACCGTGCTGCTGCCGCTATGACGACATGCGTTGGTCAGGGCCTCTTGCACCGTGCGGAAGATGGCACTTTCCAGGGGAGATGCCAAGCGATCAAACTGGACATTGGGTGCAAACCCGATCTCCGGTGCTTCGGACTCTTGCAGTTCGCAAATCAAGTGGTCAATCGCGGCGACGACACCGTATTCATCGAGTATGGGCTGACGCAGCCCATACATCAATTGCCTCGCTTCGGCGATGCTCTGTCTCAGTAGCTTCAGCCCCTCGTCGAGCGGTTCGATCGCCTTCGGAGACCCGTCGACTTGCCGCGCCCGGGATGCCTCGAATTGCATCAACGCCGCGTTCACGTGTTGGACGAAACCATCGTGGATCTCGAAGGTTAGCAGCTTCCGCTCCTGCTCCTGGAGACTCAGTACATTTTTGAGCAACTCCCGCTCGCCCCGTAACTCGCGTTCCGCCTTCTTGCGCTCCGTGATGTCGGTGGCGATCACCATGATATTTCGGACTGCGCCGTCCTCGACCAGCGGAACCAGGCGGGCGGCGTACAAGACTCCGTCCCTGTCCATCGCTTCGTAGCTCCGAATCTCGGTGCTTTGGAACGCCCTATGGAGGAGCTCGCGCCACCGGGGCTGATCTTCCGCAGGCGCGTAGTCACAATAGTGTTGTCCAATCAGTCGCTCGATTGCACCATTTGGTTGTCGGCGATTGAGAAAGTGGATGATTCCTTCGCGGTCGATGATCACGACGTAGTCGGGCAGATTGTCGAGCAACCCGCGCAGCCTGGCGTTTGTTTCCTCCAGATCCGCCGTCCGTTCTTCGGCGTGCTTCTCTAAATGTGCGATCTGCTGTCGTAGCTCATCCAGTTCGTGGATGAGTTGAGCCTTCGATTTCTCGTCGTCTGTCATGCTCAGGCCGCCTTCCGTATCGGGTACGGGAAGAACTCATCCAATCTGAGGAGTATTCCCCATGCTACCATAGTTAGCGGGGACGCGAATACCTTATTCCTTACCCACGTCTTTCGTCTCGCCCCTGCCATCTTGCGTGGCAGGAGCGCGAGTTTGGGGCCAGGGTCCGAAACTGATTCACCTGCCGCACGAGGCGGCAGGGGTCTTGGTGCGACATCCGTTTGATTTCTCTAGCTTTTCAAACTGGTCCACCTGCCTGACGAGCAGGCAGGGGCATGATGATCTGTCGGTAAACACAAAGAGCAAATCCCCTGGCTGAAATCTCTCCTGCCGATCTGTACGGTGACCCGTTGGAAATCGGCTCAGGATGCCGGAATGCCTAAAACGGAACGCCGGTCCAGACAGAGGTGGAAGCAGTAGACGGCCAAACCGAGAACTACACTCAGGGGAAAAAGAGTACTCAGAGGTGCATGCCACGCGGACAGATCGGACGTGATCGGAAAAGTCAGGATTTGCCGGACGAACGTGTAGCCCACCACGGCAAGCAAACCGCAGCGAAGCACCAGGATCACAACCAATACCGAGGTCGTGCCTGCGACAAACCACGAGACGTACGGGTGCCCCATCGTGGCGGACCAGAAGATGATGCCGATGACGATGTACGCGGCCACGGCCGCCCATTGCCTGCGCAAGATAAGCCGCAGCAAGAGCAGGAACAGCAGTACGCACAATCCGCCGACGACGGCAAGTGACACATCGTAGAAGAACTCTCCCAGACAGTAGCGTGTCCCGAGCAAGGGCCTCAATGAGATACGGAAGAAGCGGCGCCCGGAACCGAACAGCTCCGCTGGCCCCAAGCCGAACCAGGCGGGAGCCAGCGTGTTCACTTGCCACAGCAGCCGCGTGGCGACGCCGAACAGAGCCCCCACCAGCAAATCCCGTCCCACGAGCGGATCGCGAAATCGCCCCGCGAGAAGACGATTCCAGGAGATGAGCGTCCGCGGCCAAACACGGCGCACAAACGGTTCAAGCGCGATGTAGTACAGCCAGAGCAAGAATGCCCAGAACAGCGCGATTTGAAGCCCCATGGCAAACACGGGCCAGGAGAATAGTCTTGCACCCCGGCTGGTCAACAGCATCCATCCGGTCAGCGAGACGACGAAGACGAACATGGCGATGCGAAAGGCTCCGCGTCGGTCGCCTCGCCCTCGGCGGAGATTCCGCCGAGTGAGAATCGCGGCAGCCACCATCATCGTCGCGAACAGAGCCACCAAAATCGCGTGGAACGCCGCGAGCGATAGCCCGCGCTCGGCGGATCGCTGGCTTTTGGATCTGTCCGATCGGGTGTGAGCCGCCGCAGCCTCTTCGTGCCAGGTCCTGATAGCACGCAGTTCAATCAATCGGCCTTGAGGATCCAGCCGAACGAAGACTTCGTCCGGGAGGGGCGGGGGCGGATCGACGGGCGAGACGGTGCCTATTCCTCTGGTCGCGAAGCTTCCGGCGAACAGTTGAGGCGCGAATTCCACGGAACTCTGGCGGTACCAAAAATGGACGGGTGGCTCGTCCGCGCGATTCTCGGCGTAGGCGAACCCGAAAGCTCGGTCTCGCGGTTCCACGTCGTCGCCTTGTTCGCGGATCATTTCGCTGGCCTTCTCGGCCAGAACGTCCGGCTTCTTCAGATCGACCTGCCCCACCAAGGTCGTCTTATCCGAGAAGAACGTCACCGCACACAGCCCAAGCAATACACCGGCAAGGCACAGCCAGGCGATGGCTGGACGAATACTGCCCACGTCTCCCGCGGCCGCGACCATGTCGGGCGAAGGAGTGTGGCCCGCCGCCAGGGCGGAATCCAGCGGGTCCCTGCCGGGAAGGGCACGCATTACCACCTCGACAGAAGAGGGTCGGTCGCGAGGCTCGTCCTCCAAACATCCAAGAATGACGCGTTCGACCGTCGGATCGAGGTCTTTGATAAACTGCGAAGGTCTGATCGGAGCCGCCTGCTCGCGCGTCTGCATGGGATCGCGAGCGGTATCGGCATCGAAGGGCAATCGTCCGGTGAATAGCTCGCAGATCAACAAGCCCAACGCGAAAATGTCGCTGTGGATCGTCGCCTGCTCGCCGGCCAGTTGTTCGGGGGCCATGTAAAGTGGTGTCCCCGCGAATACTTCCCGTGTCTCCGGCGCGGTGGTCAGGCAGGCGAGACCGAAATCGGTGATCCGCGCTCGTCCGCGGCTATCCAGCATCACGTTAGCAGGTTTCAGATCGCGGTGGACAATCCCTACCGCGTGCGCTGCCGCAAGGCCGGCGCAGAGTTGCCGGGAGATCGCGATTCCTTTATCCGGCGGCAGTCGCCCGATGCGTTTGAGCAGACGGGCAAGGTCCTCCCCGTCAACGTACTCCATCGAAAGGAAATGCTGTCCCTCCACGTCGCCAATGTCGTAGACACGACACACGTTCGGGTGCGCGACCTGCCGAGCCAGACGCACCTCGTTGTAGAATAGATCCAGGAATTGAGGATCGCCAGCCAAGCCTTCCGGAAGGAACTTCAAGGCCACGGGTTGCCCGAGTTTCATGTCGTCGGCCCGGTAGACCTCGCCCATCCCGCCGTGACCCAGCAGGCTGACGATACGGAAACGGTCCGCAAGCACGACACCAGGCAGAAAACGGCCTTGGCCGCCGCTTTGCTGTTGGTAGTACAACTCCAACCGCAGTAGCTCTTGAAAAAGCCGCGACCGTTGCGGTTCCGGAATGCCTTCCAGGTAGGGTTCGACGCGTGGTTGGTCTCCCGCCCGCCACGCATCCTCGAATCGAAGGCAGATCTCGTCGATGCGTTCTTCGGCCGTCAAAGGAAGCGCGTCGTCGTCAGGAGGAAGATCCTTGCTCATCGCAACCGCACTCGCGCGACATGCGCGCCCAGGATTATCAATCCGATTCCTCTTGCCACTTGTGACGAATCAGCTTCAGTCGACGTTCGACGGTCGGCAACGAACGTTCGACCTTGGCCGCGATTTCGTGATTCGTGTAGCCCTCGAGCTTCAACAGCGCGATCTCGCGCAATTCGTCGTCGGCCAGCGTGTCAAGCAATCGCTGAAAGTCCTCGGCGATGATGGCGGCAAACTCCGGAGTCGGCTCTTGCCCGACGACCTGATCAATGGTTCGGTCGACAGCCGACGACTGCTCTGCAAAAAACACCGACTCGCCACGCACCTTGCCGCCGCCGCGTTTGAGTCGCGCCTGATTTCTCAATTGGTTGATGGCTTTGCGCTCGGTGATCGTGACAAGCACTTGCCACAAATCGTCGCGGTCGTCCAATCGAGGAAACTGTCCGTCCTTGGCTCGCCGGAAGAACGTCTCGAAGGCACTGACGACGACGTCCTCCTCGTCGACAACACGCTTGGGCGCCGCACGAAGCTTCTTGCGGGCCAGGCCAATGAGCCGGACGTAGAAGTGATTCCACAACTCGGTCGCAGCCGTTTCGTGGCCCGCCTTCAGTTCGCCGATCCAGTGGGTGACCGATTCTCCGGTCGACATTTTCCACCAGCCCTCGCTAGTCGCCTGTACCACCAAAATTGATTGTACCCAATTCCTCGGTAGCAGCAACGATCAGGCTGTTTCATTTTTTGTGATGGGTCCGGGAACGAGATGGTGAGTACCAAAATAGCCGAGAGAGAAGCTTCCGAGAACAGCGAAAAATGTACTTCACACTCACAAACCACAGGAGAAAAGTCATGAAAACGCTCAGAAAAACAATGGTACGAATGGCTCTGATGCTGGCGGCGGCTGCGGCATGTCTGGGCGCCTATCCGAGTTCGGCCCAGGCCCAGCAGCCGAACATCACGGGCGTCTGGGATTCCAGCGTCGGCGACTGGAACCTGACTCAGGCCGGAAGTGCTATCTGGGGGACCCTCAACGGGCCTCTCGGAGCCGTTAAGGTTCGAGGATCCATCGATGGCAGGGTGGTCCGTCTCAGCTTCTGGGGTGTGGTCGATTCCGGTACCGCTTGGCTGTACGTGAAACGTACCAACGAAGACGAGATGGTTGGTCGCTACCGAACCACCGTGGGCAAACGATCGGGCCGTTTGACCTTGACCCGGCAATGAACCGCACTCCTCGCCAGCGAAAGCTGCACGTTTGGCTCCGAGGTGTTGCAGGCCGCCCCAAAGGGCACGGGCAACTCGTTCAGTCCGTGCTTCCTCCAGCAGGAGAAAGGACACGAAAATGAGTCGCTACATAGCCACACACAGTTGTCTGGAATTCGCGCGTCTCCGAGTGATTGGGGGTGTTTTTGGCGCGATCGCTGTCTTCGTCGCCGCTCTTGTCAATCCGGCAACCGCCGCGGAAAGCGCCAAAGAGCCTCCATCCAACGGCTGCGGAGACTGCACTCCACTGAACCTCGATTTCCAGGACCTGTGCGATACGTCGTCGAAGGAGATCCGCGACGGAGCTTCGCCCAAGCAAGTGATGGAAGCGATCAAGCAGGAGATTCGTTCTCAGGTACCCAAAGAAACGAAGCGAGGTATTCGACGCCTCGGCGAAAACGCGAGCCGATGCTATCGAGTTGCCAAGACCGATGTTCATTTGTCTTGCGAGCGCAACGGAAAGTCCGTTGCCAACGAAGACGTCTTCCTGAACTACGAGGCTGTCGACATCAGCGGCCACGATCCGGATGTCGTGCCGGAGGTCATGTCTGCCGACTACAAGAAAGTCGTCCAGTCGGCGAGCAGCCACAGCGAGTTCTTCGGGCGTCTCACGGTGGTCATCTATTGGAAGAAGACACCCATCGATCGGATCGTTCTGACCGCCGACAAGCCATTGCTGTCGCCGGGAGAGAGTACGACGGTGCGAGCCAGGCTGGTGTGTGGCAAGTCGCATTTGAAACACCAACAAGTCCGCTTCGCGGTGACATCCGGACCGGGAAGCCTAAAGTCGCACGCGGCAAGCACGGGTGCAGACGCCGAGGCCACCACACAGTTTACGTCCGGCGAGGAAGGAACAAGCATCATCGAGGCTCGCTACGAAGACGTGACGGAGCAAATCGAGATTCAGACGCAGGGGTATCTCTGGGACGTAGAGGTCGTGTACGAAGCCAATGTACCTCCCGCCCGTTACAGGAATGGAGGCACGTTGCACTGTTCGGCGACCTTTCAGGATCTTCCACTGAACAAGATCGATGGCGTCCTGTACCAGCCGAAAGGCCGCGACAGAGCGTTGTTCCTTCCAAGGTTCGCGACCGCTCGCGTGGGCCACAACACCTGGGGCGGAAGCGCTCCGAGATGGGTCCTTGCACCAGGTCATCCGAATCCCAAACGCGACATCGAGCCTCAGCCCACGCCCAACCAGGAGAGACTCACTTCGGTGAGACTCCAATTGGGCTCGGCTCCTTGGGACGACTCAGCTTGGGGCTGGGCCGCGTCGCCCGATACTCGCTACGGTGTGTTCGTTGTCGTCCCGATGACAAAGGTACGACCGCGCGAGCCGTTCTCATTGCAGACGACCTTCGCCGACTCGAAGGGCAGCTACAAAGCCAAATGGAACTTCACTCCCAAGAAAGGCGAAGCGAAGCCTTCGGGGCTCGGCGGGAACCGAACGTTTGGTCAAGACACAATCAACCTGCCCAGAATCCTGAATCTACTTGGCAAGTAGCAGATGCGTGGTTGGGCTAGGTTGTGATTGCTGGTTCAAAGCAAAGGGAGGCCATAACAATGTTCGCAAGTAGTCTCACGCGGAAAGGACACCGTCCTCGGAGGCGGAGCAGTCGAATTCGAGGTTTCCCGGAATCGCCAGGGCGTCGCGGATATGCCCGGCGTCTGGGACTCGAGCCGCTGGAAAACCGCCAGATGTTGAGCATCATCACGGTGACCAGTCTGGAAGACAACATGGATCTCGATGGAAAGGTGACGTTGCGTGAAGCGATCTACGCGGCGAACTATGACACATCCATCGACGGCTCGGACCCCGGCTCCGGCGCCGACACGATCGAACTTGATCCCGATACTGTCTTCTACGGAAAAAGAATCGAGTTAGACGGGTCGCAGTTGGAGATCAGTGACGACCTGACCATCAGCGGTCCTGGACTGAACATGCTGAAGATTGATGCGCAAGGCCGGAGTCGAGTGTTCTACGTGAATGATGACGTGGAGGTCTCGATGAGCCGGCTGTTGATCACCGGCGGTCACGTCGAGGGGGGTAATCCATGGAATGACGGTGGCGGGGGCATCCTCAACAAGGGGAAGCTGGCGCTGTCCGAGACCCGCGTTGATGGGAGTTTTGCCGAAGGGTATGGGGGAGGTATCTCCAACCACGGCCTGCTGCTAGTATCTGATAGCGCGGTGCAGGGTAACGAGAGCCGGCAGGGCGGCGGCGGCATCTTCAACTACAGTACGGGTACCCTGTTATTAGACAACGTTAGCCTCTGGGACAATTCGGCAATTGTGGGTGGGGCGATCTCTACGTGGGGATTGTCGTTGATCGTGGATTCGGCGATTACTCACAACCAAGCCACAGGGAATGGGGGCGCGATCGACGGGTACTCCTCTGAATCGTATATTCACGGTAGCGTCATCTCTGAGAACGAGGCCAAATCCGGCGGCGGCTTCTACGGCGGGGGCACCTGGACGATTACAGACTGTGTCTTCTACAAGAACGTGGCTTCGGGTCGCGCTCCCCTTGAAGGCGGTGGCGCTATCCGAAGCGATTTTGGCACTTGGACCGTCGACAACGTCACTCTTCACGAGAACCAGTCAGCGTACTACGGCGGAGGCATCTACAGCGGCGAGTCAACGTGGATGGTTACCAACGCCACCATCTCGCGGAACTCGGCTCTCCTGGGCGGCGGCATCTACGGAAAAGGCTCCTGGACCATCAGCGACTCGACAATCTCTGAGAATTCTGCCAGTGGTGTCGGCGTTTGGGAGCAGGGAAGGGGCGCCGGTATCTACGCCTGGGACGGATCCTGGGCACTGGATGGCGTCACAATCTCCCGTAATCTGGCGATGAGCGCGGGCGGCGGCATCTACAGTGAGCACCTATGGACGAGATGGACGATTACGGGTAGCACAATTTCCAACAACACATCCCTGAGCGCCGGAGGCGGCATATATGGGCACAGCAGCGACTGGACGATCACCGATAGCACGATTTCCGACAATTGGGGGAGTTTTACGGGAGGTATCCACCGTTACACGGGTAATTGGACGCTGGATAATGTCACCATTTCTGGTAACCAAAGCGACCGCACGGGTGGATTGGACGTTAGTGGCCCCTTTTTTACGATTACAAACAGCACGATTTCCAATAACCGAGGGGGCCAGACTGGGGGTGTCCATTCGTACTCTGGCCTGGAAATGCACAATACCATTGTGGCCGACAACTATTACGGAAAAATCCGGAACGACATATCCCCATGGAGCCGGCTGCAATCTAATGGTTCGCATAACCTGATCGGGGTTGCGCCCCGTTCTTGCGGCCTGGTCGACGGCGTCAACGGAAACCGAGTCGGGGATAAGAATGCTCCACTGGATGCAAAACTAGCTCCCCTGGGCGACTACGGCGGCACAACGCAGACGCACGCGTTGTTGCCCGACAGTCCGGCGTTGGACGCGGGGAGTAACGACGTGGCGCATCAGGCCGAACTGGGCACTGATCAACGGGGTTTCGAAAGGATCAGTGACGGGAGCGGGGACGGTGTCGCCGTGGTTGATATGGGTGCCTTTGAGGCGGGCTTTGCCGTTTCCACCTTCACCGACGAGAACGATGGCAACTACGGCCCCAACGAACTCAGCCTCCGTGAAGCACTCGCCCTGGCAGCGGAGATCCCCGGCGCGGATGTCATCTCGCTGGACATTCTGAGATCGCCTCGGGCTTCAATGGAACTGTCGCTTGGCGAGTTTGTCGTGGACAGCGACGTGAATATCCGCGGGCCGGGGGCGGATCTGTTGACCATTGACGCGGCCGAAACGGGGCGCGTGTTTCAAGTGGCGGAGGGCGTGACTGCTTCGATCAGAGGGCTGACCGTCACTGGCGGCCAGGCGTTCGCGTTTCTCGGTCCCTGGTTTGTGCCCCTGCCCGGGGGCGGTATCTACAACGAAGGGTCGCTCACGCTGTCCGAGGTCGCAGTCACGGGCAACGTGGCCACGTGGTCTGGTGGCGGCATTTACAACGTCGGAGCACTGACGGTCCGAGACTCGACGATATCCGGGAATGAAGCATGGGAAGACGGTGGTGGTCTGTCCGGCTCCGGTACATGGTTGATCGCGAACACGACCGTATCCGGCAACCTTGCCAACCGGCATGGAGGTGGCATTTCTGGGGCTGGTGGAGAATGGAAGATCAACAACTCAACGATCGCCGACAACCGCGCCGACAGCGACAATAACGGAACGGGCCTGGGCGGTGGCATCCACGTCGCTCAGGGTACGAACGCTGTCACCCACAGTACGATCGTCGCGGGCAACCACCGACGACGAGGACTTGATGACGTACGAGGCGTTTTCCATCGGGCCAGTTCCTACAACCTGATTGGCGTGATCAACGGTTCAAAGGGCCTCGACGGCAAGGCCACACGGTACGGCACGGCGGCTCGTCCTCTGGACGCCATGTTGGCACCGCTGGGCGACTACGGCGGCCCGACTCAAACCCACGCCCTGAGACCTGGCAGCCCAGCGGTCGATCGCGGGTACAACCGGCTGGCGCTTGTCTGCGATCAGCGCGGCGAAGCCCGTACTTCTGCTCGCCACACCGACATCGGCGCTTTCGAACTCCAGGCCCATGGATACCACCTCAGATCGTCGGTCATCGAAGACCGCACCGTGCTCGGCACCCATGTGGGGCACAGGCTGACAAAGACCGATCCCACCCCTAACGGAACCAGCAACAAGTTGTCGGCTGCGGATTCCATCAGCCGGAGTCCTGGCCAGACGCCGGAGATCGGCTTGGAGAGAGACTTGTCACGACGCGTGGACAAGGTATTTGAACTGGAGGATGCCGCAGACTGGTTGATGTGGGGAGCATGTAACCACCTGACAAATGGGGCATAGGAGCGAATGAGCCTACGACCTGATCTTCTCCCTTTTTTTTGATGGGCTTTGGGGCCGGTCGGTGAGTACCGGAATAGCCAAGTCACAAGTGAAGAGTTTTCCCACCAGGGCAGACCAAGTACTTCACATCCAACCCACAGGAGAGAAGTCATGAAAACGCTCCAAAGACCAACGGTTCGCACGGCTCTGATGTTGGCGGCAATCTTCGGATGCCTAGCCGCCGGTCCCGCAAGTGCCCAGCGGCGCGGAGCCCGCAAGTTCACCAATTCGCGGCAGTTGGAGATCAAGAAAGGCCTGAAAGACCTGCGAAACGCCAACCGCCCGAAGATCACGCCCGCAGACCTGAAGCACAAGTCTTCCGGCGCGAGCGTGCTCAAGCCTCTCGACAAGCCCGAGGCAGTCAAGGTCGCCCCCAACGTCCTGCCGAACCTTGGCAACCGCAAATTGGTTCCCGACGCCAAGGTCGTACCGCCGGCTAAGATTGTTCCTCCGATTATCATCGGCAAGCTCAGCGGCAAATGGAATTCGAATCTGGGGCCCGTAACACTAACGCAGTTCGGCAATCGCGTCTCGGGCACCCTGCAGTTCATGGGAAAACGACCGGTTTCCATTAGCGGTCACGTCTTGGGCAGGGTCGTGCGTTACACCTACGCCGGACAGGTGCTCAGCGGCACTGGTACCTGGGTCATCTCGAAGGACGACAAGAGGCTGACGGGTTACTACCGCACTGCCGCGAGCCGAAACAAGCATGCCTCGGTACTGTGGCGATGACTCGTTCCAGACACGAACGTATGGCCCGTGCCAACAAGCACTGCAGCACTAATACTAGCCCGATACGCAAGCGAGGGACGGCGAACAGCGTTAGTTTTCCTCGCTGGCGCTTCGGGCTAGTCTTCGTTTCATGGGATGTTTCTTGAAGAACTCCCACATGAGGTCATTGGCCGAGATGTCTTTCGTGGATTCGCCAAGGTGCGGGTACGGCGGGGCTCGGCCGGGCCAGGTATGGCCGCCGCCTTTGATGACCATCAGTATGACCTCTTCACCGTCCTTTCCCGGGCCGTACGTCCGGCGTTCGACCGTCATTCCGTCGTCCGCCCGATCCGGCTCGTCGGTAACCACCGGCTTTTCGGGACAACCGTTGGCTTTGACCCAGGCACGGATCGAATACTCGACGGAATAGAAATTCACCGTCGTCAAGCCGAAGTCGACGCGGCCGCCGCGGAACGGCGCCAACTGGTCGTCCGTGCCGTGGAAGTGGATTACCGGCACGGGCCGTTTCGGCTTGCAGGTTGCGGTGCCCATGGGTCCGGCTACCGGGGCAATTGCGGCGATACGATCGGACAGCTCGGAAGCCAGCCGATAAGACATCATCGCTCCGTTGGAATAGCCGGTGGCGTAGACACGTTGTGAATCTACGTTTGCGATTCCGGCAAGATCATCCAGTAATGCCCTCACAAAACCTACGTCATCGACGTTCTTCCGCATGGCATAGCCGCAGCAGTTTCCTGCATTCCAAGTGAGCAGACGACCGTATCGCGAAGTCCCGTTCGGATAGACGGCGATGAAGCCGGCATTGTCGGCTTTTTCGTTCAACCCGCATGCTCGAATCAACGACTCGGCGCGAGACAGCCCGCCATGAAAGGCCAGCACGACGGGAAACGCCTTCGTGCCGTCATACGACCGTGGAATGTGGACTTGGTACGTCCGCGTTCGACGATCGAATCGGATGGTTCGCGTGTGGTCGCCAGCCTGGATTCCGTCCGTCGCGATTGCCAGCGATACGGCGAGCAGAATGGTCGCATTCATGGGTCCACCTCCGCCAAGTCCATGATCCTCTTTTCAATCTCCATGATAGCCGTCTGAGGCCTCATCGTCACGAGAGGCCGGAGCAGGCAGTTAGGTGCTCCTGGGTATCTCCGCGAATAGACGGAATTTCCGGTTTTCTTGATGGGGCCAAAGGCCTAACGTCATGAGGTGGGAAAAAGGGGGCAGCGTCCCCGGGTTGGAGCCACGTGAGATTTGCGGTTCACCGCAATCCGGGCTTCTTTTCTCGCGAAGACCTGCGAATACGTACTCAGACTATTGCGTCTCGGATCAACGGTCGACCTGCCAGCGACACGTAGAATCCGTAACTGGCCAACGCCACGACCACGCCAAGGGGCAATAAGGTCGTGCTGACGGCGTAGGTTGCGGACAGGTCGGTCGTAATCGGGTAGGTCAACAGCAGGCGGACGAACATGAAGCTGACAACCGCCAGCAGCCCGAAGCGAATAAGCAACACGACCACCAGCAATGACGTCAAGCCACCCACGAACCAGGAGATGTAAGGGTGCCCGATTCCTATCGTTAATACCAGCGCGCCGTAGAGAATATAGGCACCGCCGGCCAGAAACTGATTTCGCAGAACCATCCGCAGCAACAGAAGAAAAAGCAAGGCACATAAGCCGCCCCCAACCGCGGTGGATTGACAGTGGAAGAACTCGCCCAGACAGTAACGCCCACCCATCAGCAGCCGCAGCGGGACTCCAACATAGGCTCGCTGCGGTCCGAGAAGGTCCACCGCTCCCAAGCCACACCACGATGGCGCCAGAATGCCAATCTGCCACAGCAGTCTCGCAAACACACCGAACATTGCACCAACCAGCAAGTCTCGACCCACCTGAGGATCGCGATAGTGACCGCCCAGCAAGCGGCTCCAGGAAATCATCGTCTCCGGCCAGAGCCGGCGAACGTAAGGCTCCAACGCGACGTAGAACAGCCACAAGATCAGTGCCACAGACAGCGCCATTTCCATGCCCATCATGAATACGGACCACGCGGGAGGGTTCGCGGCTCGGCCGGCGTGCAACACCCAGTAGACCGCGTAAACTATCAGCACGTACCACGTCAGGCGAAGAGCGCCCTTTCGGTCGCCTCGGCCGCGGCGCAAGTTGTGCCGAGCCAGCAGGCCCCCCGCGATCATCATCAGCAGGAACACGGTTATCTTCGTGTACGCCCGAAAGGCTGAAGGGTTTCCCGGTTGGCCTTGCTGCTGGCCCTCTTGGTCTTTGGGAGAGACCTGGAAATAGACGGGCCTGCCAGCCCAAACGGCTGCCTCCACGGTCACCAGAGTCTCTGTGTTCGGGTATTGTCCTTGCCATGCCTTCCGACTATCGCACCCAAGCGGTGCGGGCCATGTGACCGGCAATGGGCTGAATTTCTCGATATCGCTATGTGCGTCGTCGGTACCGATCAAGCCCGCTTCACGGAATAGATCAGTGCTCCACGGAGGGAACGCGGCCTGGGAGTTGTTCCGGGCGGCTGCGGACGACTCAGCTTCGTCCAACGAGGAAGGAAAGACGCGCAGTTCCAGGAGGCGCCCTTGAGGATCCAGTCGCACGCTCACCTCGCCCGGCATTGGCGGTGGATCATCCGGCGAGACCGTGCCGTCTCCTTGCGCCGCAAAGCTGCCCGCGAAAAGCTGCGGTACGAAAACCGACGGACCTTGCCGGTACCAGAAGATAACCGGTGCGAGTTGGGGCCGATCGTCTTCGTAGATGAACCCGTACGCTGAATCGCCGGGTGGGTCCTCGTAGCCCAGCCCTTCGATGATTTTTTTGGCCCTCTCGGCAAGCGAGTGCGGACTTTCCAATACGGTCTGCCCTATCGTTGTAGCCCGGTCCGACAGAAACGCGACGGCCAGCAGACCCACCAGAACTCCGGCCAGACAGAGCCCGCCGACAGCCGGGCGAAGACCGCCACCGTGTCCCGCGGCCGCAACCATCTCCGGCGAGGGAGTTTCTCCTGCTGCCAAGGCCGCTGACAACGTGTCCACACCCGGCAGGGCCGCCAGCAGCGACGAAGCCGATGGAGGTCGATCTTGAGGGTCCGTTTCCAGGCAGCGGAGAATCACTCGTTCGACGGCTGGCTCAAGGCCCTCGATGATGCCGGACGGAGGGACGGGCAATTCTTTTCGGCGAACGCTTGCCAACTCCGTCGGTGAATCGGCGCCGAAAGGTCTTTGCCCAGTGAACATCTCGTAGAGGACCAAACCCAGCGAATAGAGATCGCTGCGGACCGTGACCGGTTCGCCGGCCAGTTGCTCGGGGGCCATGTAAGGCGGCGTGCCGGCAACAAACTCCTGATCGCCTGCCGTTTGGCTCAAACAGGCGAGCCCGAAATCCATGATCCGCACCTGGCCTCGACCGTCGAGCATCACGTTAGCCGGCTTCAGGTCACGGTGAACGATGCCCCGGTCGTGGGCGGCTGCCAGACCGGCGGCCAATTGCCGGGCGATCGCAATTCCCTTATCCGGCGGCAGCCGACCGATTCGCCGCAACAGACTGGCCAGATCCTCTCCGTCAACGTACTCCATCGACAAGAAGTGTTGTCCACCGACCTCGCCAATGTCGTAGACGCGGCAGACATTGGGGTGAGCGATCTGGCGTGCCAATCGCACTTCGTTATGGAAGAACTTCAGCACGTCCGAATCGCCGGCCAGCCTCTCCGGGAGGAACTTCAATGCCAACGGCTGCCCGAGCTTCAGATCGTCGGCCCGGTACACTTCGCCCATTCCGCCCTGGCCCAGTAGCCCTACGACCCGGTAACGATTGGCGAGCAACATTCCGGGCAGAAAACGCCCATGCTCGGCTTCGCCCTCGGCTCGCCGATAGTACGACTCCAGCAATTGAAGCTCGCGCAACAGAAGCGACCGCTCCGCTTCCGAGCACTCCTCGATATACTGTTCCGGGCGAGGACGCTGGCCCGCCTTCCAAGCGTTTTCGAACGCAACGCAGATCCTGTCGATGCGTTCCTTGGCTGCCAGCGGCAGCCCGTCGTCAGGAGAAGAATCTTTGCTCATCTGGTTCGTGACCGGAGCTTCACTTGTATTCCTCTTTCCACTTGTCGCGTATCAACCTCAGCCGGCGCTCGACCGTCGCCAAGGACCGATCGATCCGGCACGGATTTCTTGGTTGGTCCAGCCTTCCAGCTTCAACAATGCGATCTGCCGGAGTTCATCGTCGGCCAGCAAATCCAGCAATCGCCGAAAGCCTTGCCGAGCACGTTATGAACCACTTCCAGTCTACCAAAACCATCACGGCCAGCCATCATTTCACTGGATGCTTTTTGAAGAACTACCATATGACATCATTGGCCAAGATATCTTGCGTGGACTTGCCGTGGAATCTCGCCGGTGCCAAGTGTGGCCGCGCCCTTCGATCACTAATAGAACGACTTCTGCCCTGTCCTTTCCCGGCCCGCAGGCGAATTAGTCGAATTGTCCAGTTTTCGTGATGGGTCCAAAGGCCCAGCGGTGAGTACCAGGACAGCTACGAGCAGGAAGTGCTGAATCAGCACTTGAGGCGATTACCGCGATGACCTGGAAGACTGTTCTCTCCCCAATAACCGAATGGAGGATGTCATGAGAAGCTTAGCCGGTGGAACACCTTGTTCTTTGACGGGTCCAAATGCGTTGAGCCGAGAATGCAAGCTGGTGGGCTTGTGTGCGCCTGCGCGGCTGGTGTCGGCCGTACTGCTGGCAACCTCTTTGGCAGCGGCGGGTACTGCTCACGCTCGCTCGCTGGAAGAATTGCAACTCCTCTACGGTCACCTGAGCTATAGGATTACTCAACACGAAAACACTTACCCGACCGGCGACTTGAAGCACCACCCGGCCTATATCCAAGCTCTGGAAATCATGGCCAAGGATCGCGACGAGGCCCAGGCGGCAGCCAGAGAGGCCGAAGCATCCAACGACCCCGAGGCCAGACGCTTACACCACAAATTCATGGTTCTTGCGGACCGGGCCCAGTCGAAGGGAAATGGCGTCCTGGAATTTGCCGACATGATATTCCGCATCGAGGACAATCGCGGCCCAAGATCGTGGGGTGTTTTTTGCAACGTTGCCGAGCAGGACGGCAAGCCCATCTACGGAAAGGCTGGCGAGCTAGAATTCGACAAGAGCATTACGCAGCAACAGATACGTGTCATGCTGAATACCGCGCTCAAGGATCTCGACACGGGGTGGTCGCTCAGGTGCGGTTCGGGATACGTAGGCCAACTTTACCCAACTCCGGAGCGAGACCCGATGCCCCAGGCCGACACGGGGCTCAGTTGGGTGGAGAGAGTGCGACGACTCGCCAACTACTTCAGTCTGCCGGACGTGCACGGCGCCGCCACCGAGCTGATGAACCGCTACCTCAAGGACGCGCTCTGCCTCCTGCCCAAAGGCCATCAGTGGTATCTCGGCCTGGCAAAACAGTACGATCTGGCCCAAGCCAAGAAGCACATCGCAGGCTTCTACGCCACGGTGTACGGGAAAGTGGAACTGAAGACCAAGAGCGGGCGCAAACCCGCCGACGGGGCAAAGGTCACCATTTGCGACCCGCACGACGGGACGTCTTGGGAAGCCATCGCAGACGACAACGGCGAATACGAGATCGAGAAAGCCATTCTGCATGAGGCATGCTCCCCCTTCGATATCAGTGCCGAGTGGTGCCGCAATCGCACGGACGAAAAGTACACCGGTCCATTGACCGAACCCGATCCTTCGGAACGCCACAAGGTCGACCTCCTTATCGTCCCGTCGATCAGAGGCGAGTTCGAGTTTCAGTACGACAGCGAAACGGTTACCCCGTGGGGCATGACAGTGAAGGACGGATACGAACACTCCGTGACTTTCACGGTGAACTTCGATGAGGATCCACCCAGCATCGAAGGCGAAGGGGAGTACTCGACCGTTCTCAATGCGAAAAAGGGGACACTCGGCGGCGGCAGCCGGGTGACGATGACCGAAACATCGGGGGGCCCTCGGGTGTTCCAGGCGGGTTCGATTCGCATGGCGGTCCCCGGCCTTAACGCCTTGGCAGCCGGCACGTACACGTCCGATGGCTTCAAAGAAACGAACCGGTGGACCGACAAGAAAGAGCTTTACGGCGAATTGATCGAAAGCAAATCCGGCGAAGAGAAACTGGAAATGGGGTTTCATCAAACATCCGGCTCAGGTGGATCTCCGAGCAAGTGCGGTCCCTGGATCTTCCCTTTGGAGGACGGCTGTCAGCGCGAGTTTCCAACGGAAATGTCCGTTGCGGGAATCAGAACGAAAGGCAAGTTTACCGTAACCCTGCACTTGGAGAACGATCATTAGAATCATTTGGTGCTAGCTCCATGCGATTGGATATGCGAGGATGAATTGCGCCCCACGGTGGCTTTCAACCGTTGATCGTCAATGCGAGGAGGATTTCGAGATGAGACGTGTCGACGCAATCCGACGTGTTGTGCTTTGCTTGATTCTTCTTGCCGTCCCGTTCAGCAGCAGTTCCGCGGTCGGCGACCCGTCGTCGCCGGATGGGGAAATCCGGCTCGATGCATTCGATCGGATTCATCTCCCCGCCGAGCCTTTGGCTGCCGAACGCTCCATGGCGGGTGTGTTGCAGACACACTTGCAGGCGCTCTACGACATCGAGTTGACGATCACCAGCGGACCACCGGACGAGAACCAACGCGCGATCCTGCTTGGCAGACGAATGGCAGTCGCTGCGGGGGCTATCACGGAGGAGGAACTGGAGGCGGTCAAATACGACGGCTACATCATCAAGTGCTCCGGCGACCGCATCGCGCTGGCCGGATACGGACCGCAAGGGACGATCTATGCGACGTATGCGCTGTTGCGCCAATTGGGGCTGAAGTTCTATCCGTGGCGCAACGCGGGCGCGGTCGTTGTTTACCAACCGCTCGAGGACGGCAAGGTAGCTCCGTTCATGATCGCCAGCAAGCCGTTTTTCTTACGACGCGATCTGTTGGGCCATCTCGATCAAGGACGCTGGGGCACCTCGCTACGTGAATACAGCCTTGGCGAATTTCGCTTCGTTCACGAACACGAATACTTCAAGGGCAAAGGCTGGTTGGGTGGCGATCACACGGCGCCGTACTTGGTGCCCATGGCCAAGTACTACGATAGCCACCCCGAATACTACGCCATGAAAGGCGGCGAGCGGATTCCGAAAGAAACGCAAAACATGCGAGTCGCTCTTTGTTTGAGCAATCCGGACGTGCATCGCATTGCCGCCGATCGCGCGATCGAGTGGATGGGGATCCAGCACGAGCGCCGCTTCTTCCACGTCACCGATGGCGATACCAGTCCGTGCCAATGCCCACAGTGCCTTGCCATGGACCCAAAGCCGCGTTCCTGTACCGATCGTTACCTCAAGTGGGTCAACTCGGTGGCTCGGGCCGTGGGGAAGAAATATCCGGACAACGTCGTGCTTGCGCTGGCTTACGCAGGTTCGACCCAACCGCCGGTAAACGTGAAACCTGAACCGAACGTCTCGGTCATGTACTGCCCCTGGTTCTGGGACTCGCGTACCACCTCGGCCGTAAGCTGGGCCAGCCCGCTAAACATCACGGCCATGAAAGAGTACATGGCCTGGACCATGATGTTTCCAGACCAAATGAGTCTTTACGATTATCCGGGTGCCTGGGTGTACGGTCAGGCAGATCGGCTGAAGTTCCTGGCCAAGAACAACGTACGTGTGTTCTACTCCTGCGGCGGCCGCGGCGACTTGTTCCAGTGGGTCAATGCGAACCTGCTGTGGGACCCGCTGCTAAACACCGAGGATCTGGTGGCCGAGTTTGTCGACGCCTACTACGGTCCCGCAGCCGAGCCGATGCGGCAATACCAGCAACTCCGGTTAGAGGTTATCGAGAAGAATCTCAAACACACTCAATTTCCTTTCCGAAATGCCGATTTCATTCGGGAAACAAGAGAACTCGCTCAGCGGGCGGTCGAACTTGCCGGCAAAGCCGACGAACCGACTAGGGCGAGAATCCTGGCAGGTGCTCTCGAATCCACTCGACTTGTACTCCAAAACACCCATCCCGAGAAAGCCGATCCAGAACTGAGAAGCACCGCCGCGCGATACGTGCAGGATCTCGAACATTACATCAGGCTTTCCAAACGCCTGCACGAGGTCTACCAAGGGCTGGGAAACCGATACGTCGTGAGGACACACAAAGGGGAGTTCCAAAAGGCCATCGGTGCAATGGGCATCGACCTGCCACTCGAAGAAAAAGCAACAGACGCCGCAGCGGCCGACGAGAACGTCTTCGACCATGCCGTTGCAGGCTTAGACGATCTGCTAAACAAACTGACAAGTTCAGAACACCAACGCCCAGCGTTCGCCGCCAAAACGATTACCACCGCTTTTAATGCCGATGACGAGGCGGCGAAATGGTTGTCCGACGGATCGCAGGCCGACTTGATCTCGCCGCCTGAGACAACAACCATCGACTGCCTGTGCGGAGATACGCACACCGGCGTCGGCATCCAAGCACCGCTTGCCAAACTGCCCGTGATCCCGCACCACAACATCACCATCCACGCCGGACGATTCTACGCGGAACGAGTCTTCGATCCGCCCGTCGACGCCACCGGCTGCTTCTATCTGGATTTCCACATCCGCGCTTCGTGCGACGTACCGATCACCGTGTACATCAACCAGGTGCACTCGGACATCGATTTGCATGCGGGCGAACAAATCGTGCGTGTCGATATGCGCAACTTCAATCTCAAAGGACGCTTCACGTATGCCGAGTGGGACAAACAGGTTCGACGCATCAGTTTCGACATCTGGCCGCAAGACAACTACCACCCTTATCCCAAGGTGCAAAACGCGGAGATCGTCTTTCTGGGTATGACGGCGACCAATGGAAAGCCGGCTCCCGCCAATCTTCCGCACAAAGGCAAGGCCATCTGGCTGAGTCAATTTCGACCAAATGTCGGCCGCGGAGTTGCCGTGTCACGCGACATGTACGACCAGTACATGCAGAGGCAACACTACAAACACGTGGGCATGGACTACGGCTCGCGCTGGATCAGCGAGGGATTCCGTACGTTCACCGCACACCGGGCCGTTAGTCCCGTATTCGCCATTCTGAGCGGCCCAGACACATCGGATCGAGAACAGGAGATGGCAAGGACTCTGCAAAGTCATCTGGAGAAAATGTTCGGCGTCCGGCTGGCCATTAATCCCGATGGATCAACCATCGGCGAGTCCACGGGCAACGCGATCCTGTTGGGACGAGAGGCGTGCTTGGCCGCGGGACGCATCGACGAAAAGGAACTCCGGCACGTCGGCCCGCAAGGTCTTGCCATCAATGCACACAACGGACGAATCGCGATTGCCGGACCGGACGACGACGGTACGATCGACGGCGTGATCAAATATCTTGAAGATCACGGCGTACGCTTCTACGAACCGAGTCGGATCCACATGCCGGATCTCTCGGCAGACATGCTGCATGAACTGTACGTGTTGGATTGGCCGTACTTCCGTGAACGCGCGGTACGGATGGACTGGTGGGCTGGGAACGAAGCCAAAGCGGCACGCGCTGCCAATTCCGATTCGCTCGCGGCCACGCGCGACCTAGCCTCGGCGATCAAGGACGTAGCACGCACCGGCAACCGGGAGCTTCCGTCGTCGCTTGCGACGAAGGCCAACCAATCGTCCCTCTCACGTCACGTGGCAGCAAAGCTCTTGTGGGATCCATTTGCGGATGCGACTCGACTGATCCGCGAGTTCAACGAGCGTTGATAACCGCGGAAATAGGAAAGCTCGTTTAACCCTGAGCCGAAGGCGACGGTTGTTCTTGAAAGCTCGATGCGCCGCGACCGTCGCCTTCGGCTCAGGGTTAAACGACGGACCGACACGACCTACTTCGTTATGCTCTGATGCCACTTGATGAACGCGGCGTGTTGGTCGGCCTGAAAGCGATTGACATCGGCGGGTGCGAGGTGTGTAAGGTTTTCGACTCCGCCCGATGCCTTCCACGCGATGCGCGCCCGATCGACGCAGGCCTTGATGTCTTCGAAATCGGCGTCGCGGTCTCGCTGCGGTGAGTAGATCAAACACGGGCGCGGCGCAATCAGCGCCAAGACGTCGTCAAAGTCATATGGGATTTCGGCTTCGCGGCCGTCGAACAGCCCCAACAACGGCTGGAGCGCATGCCATTCCCACAGACGCCGAATGCCGCCGGTGGATTTCGCATCGGTATCGGTCCGCAACGGTGTAAAACCGCAAAAGCTCGCCACGCCAGCGATCCGCTCGTCGAGCGCCGTTGCGTACAAGCCGACCATGCCGCCTTGCGAGTATCCCAACACAAAGACTTGGTCCTTGCGTACGGCCGGCATGTCGCCTTGGGATGCGCCATTGCCGTCGACAAGAAAATCGACCGCAGCATGGACGTCGTGAACCATCCTTCCCAGCCGCGACCATTTGGGACAGTGCCGGTAGAAATCGCGACCTTCCAGCAGCCGTAAGCCGAACCCACACTGATCGTAGGCCAGCACGACGAATCCCTCCTGGGCCAGACGATGGTATACCGTGGTTCCCTCGACGCCGTAGCCTTCGTTGTAGCCGCTGTGGTGCGAGTATGGATGCAGCCAGATTACGGCTGGGGCTGGCTGCGTGACGGTTGGGTTGTAGTAGACGTTGCCGCGCACGTTGGCACCAAAGCTTACGGGCATTCGAGCGGTGTTCGCAACGCGCCACCGGTCGTGGGTCATCATTTCCGATTCTTCCGCACTGAGCATCGCGTACTTCCCATCCCAATTGATCTTTTCCGGTACCTGGCCCAGCGCCCACAAGATGCGATCGCGTCGGTCTTCCGGATGATCGCTCGCTTTGGGCGCGGCAAATGGGACTTGGATGTCCTGGGGATCGAGCTTTGCCTTCCACGCCTGCAAGTCGAACTTGTGGATGAATTCCTCAGGGAACTCGCTTTGCTTTGCGGTACCTTGTCCAAACGAAAGGTCGAACCACTCGAAGTTGCGCCGGCGGTGCTCGTCGGTTATCGGCCCGTGCTGGCCTTCGCGGTAGCTGACGCGGAGGTTCTCCAGATGCCCCAGCAGACGATACACTCTGCGGCCTTCCAGATACGCACGTTCGACGGCAAATGTCGGCTCGCAACCGTCGTTGTGAGCCACGTCGATCAGGCATCGCCTTGGAGCGATCAACGCCAACCAGCCGTGGGCATCCATCGGCAGTTCATGCTCGCGGCCGGTGTACCCACGCAGACTCGGCAGGAACCACTCGCTGGGGAAATCGGCCGGCGCTTCGGCAAACGTGTTCCGCGAAGTGAAGCGATAAGGGCATGAAGCCGGCGAACCGGGACTTCGGGCCACGACCGAGGTGATACGTTCATCGAAGGCCGCAGCGATCATCGACTGCTTGCCGTAACGCGACCAACCTATGATTCCCACTTGTCCACTGGCCACAGGATAGCCGTACTTCGGATCGAGCACGTAATCGAGTGTGCGGCTTGCCAACCAGGCTTTGGTCGAGATCTCCGTCCACGTGGCCCCACGGTACTCGGCCCGGAACTCCTGCCAAACCGAATCGTAGCCGGGGTAGTCCGTCTCGCGATGGTGGCTGTCGACGCCGGGATAAAGACACACGATGTATCCACGCAACAACGCCATTTCAGCCCAGGGGATCTGATAATAGCGAGGCGCGGTCAGCAGCACCGGAAACGGGCCGTCGCCACGCGGAGTCCATACCCACGTTTCGAAAGACGCCCGGTTCTTCGTATCAAAGACGAGTCTCACGCGACGCCGTGTCGAGCCGTCTTCCTTGGCTTGTTCCTCGATCACTTCCGCTTGCACAATGGCCGGTACCGACTCCGGGAAAGAACCGATGAAAGTCTCGCACATCAACCGGCGGATTTCCTCTCTGCGGCGTTCCCAGTCCGCCAGATTCCGAACCGGATCGCCATTGCCGAATTCCAACAGCGGCGGCAGATCAGGATTGCAGTGCCGGCTTGATTCGGCCGCCCGTGCGTCCAACGTCGCACAGCCGATGACGCAGAGCAATAGAGTCACTCGTCTAACGGTCTCGTAGTTCATTTGTGCGTCCAACGAATCAAGGGAGACGACGAATGGGAGATGCCGTGGCGTGCATCACATGAGCCAACTGCTGCAGTACGTCTAGGCCTATCACGATTTGCCTCTGATATCTGCGAGGGCGGGAGAGGCAGTGACTTGCGTTTCATCCCGTGCGAATCACTTCCGCAAAGTCTGTAACTCGAAGCGTGCAATCTCTTCCTTCAACTGGTTGATCATGCGCTTCAAGGATCGGAGCGAGAGCTCATGGACGTGTGCGTTTTCGTCGGGCTCGCGGCGAGACGCCTCGTAGCGTGCCTCGAGAACATGCAGTTTCCGGCGAGTCACTTCGAGTTCGCGTTCGTCTCTTAGGTCCATAGGATCACCTCAATCATGCCTTTCGGCGTCGACAGCCGATCGGTCGCAAATATCTGTTCAACCATTACATCAAAATCTCTCTGCTTCACCAAATCGATCTGAAGGAAGGGTAAACCATCGAGCAGCTCGGCCTCCGCGGCGGCGTCGCGAGAAAAGTCCGGCCCCAGCAAGAGCAAGCAGTCCACGTCGTTCGGTTCGTATGCGTCCGTGACGAAGCTTCCATTGACGATCAATCGTCGCACACCGGCACGTCGAGTGAGGTCGACCAGCCAGGCAAGGGACTCCATCTGCACACGACGCAATTCCGACTCGCGTCCGAAGCGCTCTTCTATCTCCTCCAACGTTGCCCGATGAATCCCGGGCGGCAAGTATCCATGTTCGTCAAATCCTGGAATCATCCGGAAGCCTTTCGGGCAACACGAGAACCTGCCGATGTTCGAAATCAGCAAGCGACTCTTGACGACCCAGTAGGCCCTTTCTGACCGACGCGGCAAACGTTGTGACGAGTTCTTGCCGTACTTCGCTTCGCAGTGATCAATGCGTGACTCCACTAATTCTAGCCGACTCGGCGGTAGCATTCCACCACAATCCGGGCATACCTGGTGTCGGCCGAGATTCACATCGCGCTCCTGACATGCTACAATTACTGTCGGCGGCCAAGGATGGATAAGGAATTGAAACGAAGCACGAGTCTGGTATGAGCGGCGATCCCCAAGATACCCAATCAGGGCAACAGGTGCCTGCTACGTCCGCCGATTTCTTCACGGCGGAGCATTTGGAACGTCGTCGACAAGCGATGGCCAAATACACGGGTTGGAAGGGAGTCGATGATCTGGACCCCAAGGTTCCAGCCGGTCACGCGTGCGGAGTGCAGACCAGTACGCGGCTGACGCAACAGATCAAACGTACGCATCGGAAACAGGCCATGGATATTGCTGTTCAAGACGTTATCGACGTCCTGGTTGCTGCCGAGGTCAAAGGTTGGGTGCTGATGGGTCTGCACGGCTACGTCGGCTATCTGCCCGATCCGCGTGCGACGCAAGACGTGGACGTGATGGTTCCTTACAGCCAACGCAAACGCGCGGTGAAGGCGATCCGCCAAGCGTGGCCGGAGTTGCTCGTACGCGAGCTTTCCCAAGTCGTACGTTTTATGGATCCGCAAGACTGTTACCCCGACGGCGAACCCAAACCGGTGATCGACTTGATGTTACCGTGGGCGAAGTTTCAAGAAACGATACTGGCACAGTTTGTCGTCATCGACGAGGAGACCCAGCATCGCATTCCGCGATTGGAGGCCGCGCTGGTTTCGAAGTATGCGTCGATGATCTCTCAGCATCGGGATCGAGAAAAAAAGGAGTATGACGCGGGTGATTTCCGTAGGATGGTCCGCGCCAACCACGAACATATCAACCGCGATGACCTCCGCCGGCTTGCCGACGAACTCTGGGACGGGGGCGCGGATGAGATCGAGCAGTTTCTGGAGATCGCGCTGAGCGATCAACCGTTCCCGGTCTGATCTGGCCTGGGAATCTCAGCCGAGACGTTTCGTTTCCATCCGCGCGCCATGCCGGCGTTCATCGAGGCTGCGCCAGACGCGTCGAGTATTCCTTCCAGGCTTTGATCGACTGTTTGAGGTTCTCCACGGGATCGCCCTTGACGGCGTAGCATTGTTGGCCGATCGGGCCTCGGTATCCGGCGTCGGTCAGCTTCTTGAGGAAGTCGCAGACATCGAAGTCGCCCTGGCCCAGCGGTTGGATCAGGCGATCCCAACTGTAGCCCGGTTGCTTCACGTCGGCGCCGTTGATCGACACGAGGAACAGGCACGGCATGGCCTCTTTGATCGTCGCATCCAGTTTGGGACCCTGGTCCGTCATCAACTCGTGGCACAGATTGATCGTCGCCCCTACGTTCTTGCGGTCTACCTGCTTGACCACTCGCAGCGCGTCGGCGGTCGTGGCCACGTAGAAACCGGTATGCGGGTACAGGGCAACACGCAAGTCGGAGGCCGCCGCCAAATCGGCGATCTCTCGTACCACTTCGACGGCCTTATCGTCTTCTTGGCCGCGCTGGCCGCCTCTTACCGTGAGCCAAAGGACGACGTCCGTCCCTTTCAGTTCCTTGACTGCTTCTTTCAGGTACGGATCGTATGCTGGCGTCTTGTCAAACTGACAGCCGATGTAGGTGCTGAACACCTTCAGCTCGGCTTCCTCGTAGCGTTTCACCAAGTCGCTGACGCGCACTCCGCTGGCTCCCATGCCGGCGTAGCCGATTTCCTTGAGCACCTTCTCCGGCTTCTCGACGCCCCGCAAGCCGTTGTCGAAAACGAAGAAGGGATTTGAGAGGTCATTCTCGGTCGCAGGTGCATCCTGATCTGCTGCGGATGACGACGCGGGTACGAGCAGGCAAATCAGTGCAACGGATCCAGCCCAGCTTCCGAATGTCGTGTTTTTCTGCTTCATGGCTCTTTTCCTCTCAAGTCGGTTTGGTCATCAATTGCTAGTACCTTGCGACTCTTGTTCTTTGTAGGTTGGGCATTCCTGCCCGACCCCAAGCAGACGGGCAGGAATGCCCATCCTACTGACAATTCCAGATGTCATGAGGTACTGTGTGCCCGTATTGAATCTTGTAGCGTCACATCACTGGGCCGTCCATTCGGCCTGCCAGCCTTTCCATACTTTGATCGAACGTTCGAGATGCTCGCGCGCGTCGCCGGGAATGCCGTAGCACATCAACCCGATGGGGCCGCGGTAGCCAATTCCTCGGAGTGTCTTCAGGAGTTCGCGGTTGTCGAAGTCGCCTTTGTCGAGCGGTTGGATCAGTCCGTTTGTCCAAGTCTTGGCGCCCACTTGCGCTCCGTTGATGGTGATGGCGAAGATCTTGTCTGCGTTCTCGCGCAGCACGGGCCGATAGTCTTTGTCGCCGTCGATCATGAGCCAATGGCAGAGATTCAGATTCGTTCCGACGTTGGGGCGGTTCGTCTTGTCGACGATTTCGAGTGCGTACATCAGGCTCTCCGTCCAGTCGCGCGTGTGGTGGTAGATGGAGATGCGCAAACCGACCTCGGCCGCCACGTCGCCAAGCTCGCGAAGGACCTTGACCGCCGGTCCGACGCCTTGCGGATCGGCTGGCGGAAGTCCTTGAATCAGCACGCAGATCGTCGCCGGCCGCCCCTTGAGTTTTCGGATCGCATCGGGCACGCGCGGATCGTAGGGCGGGGTATCCGGCTTGAGGCTGATCCTGGCATAGGCGTGATAGAGTTCCAGTCCCGCGTTGTCGAGCGTAGCCAGGTTCTTCTCTGCATTCTCGTCAAGCCAAAGCGAATAGCCGACGCCGTCGAAGCCGAGTTCGCGGAGCATCTCGGCCTGTTGGGGAATCGTGCGTTTCTTCGCGTCATGCGTGTCCACGCAGAAGCCATAGAACTTCGGCGCCCAAGCCGTCTGGCTATCCTCGGCGGACGCGGATTTCTCGTCGGCGTCGCCGGCTTGAGCAAGAGCCAAAATCGCGACCGTTGTCGCTGCGATCACGTAGTTCTTCCACACTAGGCGTTGCATTTGTTGTCTCCTTCATTCGCGGGTGTTCATCGTCGACGATGCGTGCCGACCGTTTAACCCGAAGCCGCAGGCGATGGCGTGCGCCACGCATGGACGATCCGCTCCACTGCTCGCCATCGCCTCCGGCTTCGGGTTAAACGAGTCTAATTGCTGGCGGGTGTGCGAGGCGAAGCTGCAGTTGGTCGGCGCCGAAGGGCCACTTCGCCTTGTCCGCCCCTTCCACGATCTACAGGTACTTCGTAAAACCCGGCACCGGCAGTGGGTAGTTGCCCGAGGCGTCTGGTTTCGTTGGGGGCTCCATGTCGAGCGTCACGTCGGCCAACTTTGGTTCGAACTCGAAATCGGCCGCCATCATCTGATCCCATGTGACCCGTTTTCCGGTGTAACAGGCGATCTGGCCCATGATCCCGACGTAGGTGCTGTCGATCATCGTGTCGCCGTTGTTCACCGGCTTGCCGTCGCGGATCGAGCCAATCAGGATCTTCTGCTCCTCGACACTCGAATTGTTTTTCTGACCCTCGTAGTGCCAGTTCGTCTCGCCCTCGATCCGGCAGGCAGTCCAATGGCAAACGCCTTTGGTGCCCATGATGATATCGTCCCACAGTCCATGGCATCCGACGCGAGTCTGGCACAACGCGTAGATCCGCGGTCCGCTCGCCAGTTCGTAGACCACCGTGTGATGATCAAACATGTCGCCGTAGACCTCGCCAAAGCCGGTCGAACGGCCGGCCAATCCGAAGCACCACGTCGGGTTTTCCTCGTTCAACACCCACCGCATTCGGTCCAAGTTGTGTACCAGTGACTGGCTTACGTCGTCGCCCGAAAGCCAACGGAAGTGGTACCAGTTCGAAAACTGGTATTCCATCTCGCTGAGTTTCGGGTCGCGGGGGATCAGCCGATATGGTCCACGCAAAAACATCGACTGAATCGCTACGATGTCGCCGATCGCGCCGTCGTGGATGCGTTTGACCTGCTCCTGGTAGGCGTAGTCGTAGCGGCTTTCGTGGCCAGAGACGATCGAGACGTTTTTCTCTTTCGCCATCTCGCAGACACGTTTCAGACGCAGGCAGCCGGCCGGGTCGATTGCGTGTGGCTTTTCGATGAAGACGTGTTTGCCGGCCTTGATCGCCTCTTCGGCATAGAACGCATGGTACTTCGATGCGCAGGCAATCAGCACCGCGTCGCTCGCCTCGATCACTGCTTTGTAGCCATCAAGCCCAAACACGCAGGTCTCGTCCGTGCCGGCGAACTGGTCGGGGAAGCTCTTTTGGAAATACTCCCGCTTGGCCTGCATACGGCTCTCGAAAACGTCTGCCATGGCGACCAGCTTGACGTCTTTGCCGACGCCCAATGCCTGCGCGGCCGCACCGCTACAGCGTCCGCCGCAGCCGATCATACCGATCTTGATTTCTTGGCTTCCGGCCGCATGGGCACTGCGGGCTAACGACAGTCCGCCTACCACGGCGGCGCCTGCAGCCGAGGTCCTCAGAAAGTCGCGGCGATTTGTGCCGCCTGCTTGATTCGTTCGCTTTTGGTCGGCCACGGTGTAGTCTCCTTATCTCTAGTTCTAGCGGTAACCTAACGCGACTCTCAGTTGCAGCCAAGTAGGGTGGGCCAGGTCGCGCGGCCCACCTCTCAGTACTTGGTGCTCAGATCCCGGTGGGCCGCGAAGACTTGGCCCACCCTACAAGATGCTCGCACGGGTTCCACACTGCTGGAATCACCGGCTCATGACTCGGCGGGTATTGTACAACTCGCGGTATCGTCTTGTCTTCTCATTATCCGGATAGTGCTCGTCCGGGCTGTAAGGATAGCCGCTCATGTCATGGAACGGCAGCGGTTCGACCGTGTTCGGGTGGGCTGTGTACAGATCCATGTCCTTGCAGAAACTATCAGTTTTTAGGATGAAGGTTCGGCGACTTCCTGCGGGAACGGGGCCGAAGGCATCCGCCGCGAAGCGGAGCGTGACCTCCTCGCCATGTCCCATGATAACAAAGCAATCGTCCGCCGCGTGCAACAACTCGGTCACTTCGCCAAATCGCGTGTAGTCCCCGCCCATCAGCTTCCATCCGACCGAACGGTCGATGTTGGCGTAGTCGCACAGGTTTGGCTGGCGACCATCGGGCGAGTATTCGCGGGGATAGCCTCGGAAATGGAGGTCGGCGTTTCGCGGACGGACTTCCTTTAGCGACATGGATACGTCGGCCGCGTGTTCTGCAAGGAAGATGCGATCCCAGAAAAGCTCCATGTTGCTGGATATGCGAATCCGTCGGTCGGTCGGCCGTATCTTGCCCGTGACCTCCAACGCCATCAAGTGGTTGATACCCGCGGGGTAGCCGACCTCGCTGAATATTTCGACCCACAGGCCCTCGCGTTCCACCTCGATCGTTGGCGCTCTGGTACCCAGGCCAGCTTGACTGGCGGCGTAGTTGGTGGACGAGTAACCGTATTCGACCCAGCCGTGCAGGAACAGGACCAGTCGCGCATCAGGCGAGACCGCCGCTAGTCGGTCGCCAAAATCCAGTTCGACGTAGTGCTCGCCGGCAAGTCCCGTGAAGCGAGGATCGGGATCGGTCGCCCCGGCGTATCGCCGGTCGATATTGAGCACCTGTTCGGTCACATCCGCGCCACGATGGTCCACAGCGTGCACGGGATCGATCGGCTGGCGGACGCAGAATACCTCGAACTCCGGTGGAGTCGCATTGATAGCCATCATTTCATTCGGGTAGACCTCTGTGCCTTCCGGATGGTCGACCGCGATCAGCTTCGCCTCGTCGAAGTAAGTCACCTCCTCCAAACGCGTGAGCGATTGCAGGACGTAGTCGCCGTCGAGCGGTTCGAGTTGCGGGATGCGAATGTACTCGGTGGGATCCGGTTGGGCATACATGCCGGGGGCAACGAGGTATCCCAACCCGCCCACTCCGCCGAAGTCCGAGACGAAAGCAAACCGATCGCCGTCCCAGGCGAAAAGGTAGGGACACGACGAGGGTTTTCGATTCGTTTCGTCCACTGCCACCACTCGGTCGGCAGCCAATTCCAGTTCGGCCTGCAATACAGCGTCCGGCCAAATCACGCGCAGCCAATCCACCTTCGCCTCGTCCCCCAATCCGGCATGGACGCGAAGCGGCGGCATGGCCACGGGCCCTGATGAAACACCGACGAAGTACTGCTGGTGGGTGGCGCCGGTCTTCACCTCGACGCGAGTTCCGATCCCCGAGTTGTTCGAACGCGACGCTTTGTCCTTGGGCCGTTTGCCAATCAGGTCCAGCTCGATCCAATGGCCGCCGACCGTGACGTTTTCGATCAGCATCGGCGGCGCGCCCACTGCCGCCAAAAGCACGTCGCAATTGCCGTTGCCCGTGAAGTCGGCCGCTACGCAGCTTGCGTCTCCGTCGGTGTGGATGGCACTGAGCACGATACCGGGGTCAGCCTCGGCTGCGTGAGCGAATCCCTGTTTGGGCCAGCCGTTCACCAGCAACGCCGGGCCTCGACTGCCGTCGCGGCGACGGGCGTCGGCAATCAAGATGTCCAAGTCGCCGTCGTTGTCCATGTCGGCAAACTGGCCACCCGTCCCGCCAAGTCTCCCGCATCGCGCCGCAAACTGTTCGTCCGATTCGAAATGGAAACGGCCGTCGTTGACCATCAGTTGAATGCCCGCTTCGGTAAACACGAGCAGGTCACGATCGCCGTCCTTGTCGGGATCGCCGGTGGTCGCGCTGATAGCGCCGTCCAACTCCAGCCCTATAGTCTCCGCATCCATTATCCTGTGCTGGCCAACGCGGTGATTGACCCAGGCGAACGGTTGTCCGGTGGCAGGCAGAACTAACAAGTCCAGATCGTAGTCGTTGTCGAAATCGTCGTATACAACTGCCGCAATGGGCGTATCCTGCAGCGCAAGCTCTGCTGCTTCCGCCACGTCGGTGAAGGAACCATCGCCATTGCTGCTGTAAATGCTGCTGGCCGCGGCCGTGGACTCCCCGGCCATTGGCACGTTTCCTTTGGTCAGCCGGAAAGCGAGGAAATCCAGATCACCATCGCTGTCCATGTCTACGAGGCGAGCGATGCTGGTCAACATGTCCGGACCTGCGACGGGCTCGTACGGTCCAGGTGTGAAGTTGCCCTTGCCATCGTTGACCATGACCTGATCGACGCCCGCGCGGCCCAGCCACAAGTCAATATCGCCGTCGTTGTCCACGTCGCCGAAGCACGGAGATACGCCTTGTTCCGCAAACGTGGATGCTTTTGTAAAGTTGCCCGAACCGTCATTAAGCCAGAATGCAGTGCTTCCCTTTTCATCCAAGGCGGTCAGGCACAAGTCCAAATGGCCATCGCCGTTAATGTCCGCGGTAGCGATTCCAGGAAGGTTCACAGCCCCTCCGGCCCACTGCCAAGATAGCAGTTGCGTGTCCAGCGTTTTCGTCTCCGGGGAAAACACAATTCGGCGGGCTGCAGGTGCCGGCCTGGAAAGCGGAAGGGCGTCGGCGCCGAGCATCCTGTAGTACTTACCGGCACATCCGTAGGTCACATCGACAGCGTAACTTCCGGCTGACAATTCGGCGGCATTCAGCTCCTTGAAACGGTCGAGCAAAGGCTTTGCCTTGTCGCGCTCTCTCGCTCGCACGTACTGCATCGCCAGACGATAGACACCCGAGAGAAAACCCGGATTTCGCTCGATCACCTGTTCCAGGATTTTGATCGCTTCCTCGTTCCTCTGGTCGTCAATCAACACCTCGGCATACTTGTAGCCAACGTATGGGTCGTCGCTGTCACTCTGGTACACTCGTTCGAAGCATTTCAAAGCGCTCGGCAAATCCCCGGCATACTGGTAGTACATGCCCAACGAGAAACGTGCGTGCAGGTGATTGGGTTCCGATGCGAGCACGGTTTCGAACGCTTCTCGCGCGGCACTCAGATCGTCTTTCTGCTCCTGCTTTCCCTGTTTGTTCAGATAGGCAAGTCCGAGATTGAAGCGAGCTGCGGTCCAGTCCGGTGCGCCTTCAACCACCCTTGAGAAAGCCTCCACCGCATCCGCATACAAGTACTGTTCCATCAGCGCCGCCCCCCGGTTGAACTCGGCCAGCAACTGGCCTTGGTCCGGCGACGCTGGGGGTGGCGGCGGTTTCTGTCGACAGCCGGCGACGACGACTCCGACTAGAATCGCGGCCAACCAAGCGAATCGCGTTGAAAGCCCCATATTCTTGCTCCAGGATGATTGACGATTTGTTCGCTGTTCACAGGCCGGCGAACCTCCCGTCAACATGATAACCGGTTCACGGGATAAGCAAAGCGGCGAGGTCCGCAAGCCCTCCTGGCGCCGTATACGCGTTTCGGTAGGCTTCAGTTCGGCGGCGGCGCGCTGCGGCGGCGAAAAACCCCACCACCGGCCAGCATCTACGGCTTGCCCTTTCCAACGAGTTTCCAACCATCTTCGGTCACGTTCAGAGCTGTTGCGCCCTTGAATTCGTCGTAGACCTGCTGCATTTCTTCGATCGAATCGAAATAACCCACAACGAAGGCCGCGCTGAAACTCTCGCCCGCCTTGATCGGCCGGGCGCCGAATTCCTGGATCATGCACACGTATCCTCGTTGGTGGCACCACGCTTCGTAGACGACGTCGGGATCCAGTGTCATCCCTGCCAGCCACGGGCCGGCCTTGCCCGTTTCGGTGTCTCGCAAGCGACATGCGCGAATGAAGCGTTCCGGCACGGGATTCTTGTCTCGGAGGTAGTGGAACCGAGCGTCCGGCGCGAAGCTCTCGGAGAACTCGCTGGACGGGATGTGTAGACCTTTATCGCCGCCAAGATAACTCAGGTAGATCTCGCTGAAAGTATCGCCCTCGGTGTGGCGGATGTGTCCGGGCATGTCGATCCGCAGAAAGAGCCCATCGCTGCTATTGACCGTGTCGATGCGATCCATGGAAACGAAGTATCGCTTACCCACAGGGAAGACCAAAAACTGTGTCCACGTCGATCCGACTTGTTTGCCCGGCGCGGCAATTCGATACTGAAAACTCTGCCGGATGGCGACGAAGTCTTTGCCGCGAATCACTTCCGGTTTCAGTTCGCGCGCTTGAGTGCAGATCTGCGGTCCCTCGATGGAACGTTTCGGCCGATTGCCGTGTACCATGTCGTTAAAGTGGTAGGGGAGTCCTTTGTCCAGCTTGCCGCGATACGCTTCGTCGCTTCCCGGTTCCATGAGCCAGTCAACGATGTCCAGTCCGAATCCCGGATCACGGAAACCGGTCTTCTTGTCCAAGAATGTCTGGCGGCAAACCCCCGACACGTATCCCTTCTTGTTGATCACGGCCTCCAATTGCGGCGTCTCGATCTTGACGCCCGTGTCGCTGTCCGTAACGCGATACTCGGCCGCTTCGAGCCCGCCGTTTCCCAGCAAGAGCCAGAAGACCAGGCACATAAACCACGGCCAATGTTGCGGACAGGCCGCTCGCTTCCAATTCTGATTGCTGCTAAACATCACGGTTGCTCCAGGGGATGAGTGGAATGGCAGGAGAGTATCCGCCGGGCGAAACGGCTACTCCGACAACTGCAGGATTCGGAAATCATCGAAGCCAATCCAGTGTTCGGCGTCCGGCGGACCGTTGTAGCATTGGATGCTGACCTGATCCTTGCCCGGCGCGGCCAGGCCGCCCGCTGCCGCCGTCTGAAACTCGCCTTTGCCGTCCGGGCGGAATTGCGCGGTATAGCTGTCCTTGGTGACCACCAGCCGAAGCTGTACCGACTTGGCGGACATGGGCTTTCGTCCCGGGATAATAAACAGTTCGCCGTTGATCAATTCCTTGACCAGCTTGAATACCGGTTTTCCGTCTTTGTACCAGGTGATGCCGGCTTGCTCGTACTGTCGCGTGGGCCGAGTCGCATTGGTCACCGTCACCTCGATGGCAAAGGTCCCCTTGTTCCGGTCCGGCGCCTCGCGCACCAACGCATTCTTCACCGTTGGCGCCACACCGGGTTCGACACAGATCTCCAACGCATCGTCCTTGAACCGCCATGTATCCGCACTCTCTCGCAGCCAACTCCAGCCATCGCCCAGCTTGCCGTCGAAGTCGTCTTCGAAAACGACTTTCGGCTCGGCAGCTAGCAGGGACACATTGATCAGCAACAGTCCGGCGGTCAGTATCAATCCTCGTTTCATGATGTGGTTCTCCATCTGACGGTTGCGACAAGAAAATTCGTCCACTTTCGCATTTCAGTATCGTTCATTCTAATGGAGACTTCAACGATCAACTGGATCAAGCATCAAAAACCTGGGAGCTGATACCATGAGAATCGCGGGACCAACCGTTGCAGTACTACTCGCCACAAGCGTATTTCTGACCTCCGCCGTGCTAGCTGGGCAGCAGCCCAAGGCCAAACGCCCGTCGAAACGCGGAGCCCTCCTGACTATCCCGGAAGTGACCAAAGACAAAGTGATTTGCTTTGCCTTGTACACCGTCCACAACAGTGTCCTCAAGCTGACCGCACAGCTCTACCCGCTGGACCAGGAAGACGATCGCACGGTCCGCCTGGAGACCAAGCAGGACGGGCAGTGGCGCGAAATCGCACGGACGAAAGTCATCGAGCAGGGCTGGACAGCGCCGTTCCGCGTGGAGAATTGGGATTCCACGAAAGACGCATCCTACCGCGTTGCACATGGTGACTGCGCGTACTACACGGGCGTCATTCGCAAAGATCCCATCGAAAAGGACACGATCGTCGTCGCCGCTTTCACCGGCAACTCGATCTACCAGCCGCACGGGGGTGACATCCCAAAGACGGACATCGTCGAAAACATCAAGAGACTGAATCCCGACCTGCTGTTCTTCTCCGGCGACCAGGTTTACGACCACAACCGGCATTACGCCTATTGGCTGAAGTTCGGCCGCGACTTCGGCGAGATCATTCGCAACATTCCCACGATTGCCATTCCCGATGATCACGACGTTGGCATGGCGAACATCTGGGGCGCCGGCGGCAAACAATCGTTTACCGGTGCCGGTCACGACGGCGGCTACTTCAAGCCGGTCGAATACGTCAACGAAGTGCAACGAGCGCAAACAAGCCATCTGCCCGATCCGTTCGATCCAACGCCTATCCAGAGAGACATCACGGTCTACTACACGGCCATGACTGTCGGGGGCGTCAGTTTCGCGATCATCGAGGACCGCAAGTTTAAGTCCGGCCCACAGGGACTTGTGCCACAGCGCGGCCCGCGGCCCGATCACGTCCTCGATCCCACCTATGATCCGAAAAGTGTCGATGTGCCGGGGGCCAAGCTGTTGGGCGAACGTCAACTCCGCTTCCTGCGCGAGTGGGGCACTGACTGGGACGATTGCGAGATGAAGGCCGTCTTGTCGCAGACCATTTTCTGCGGCGGCGCTCACATTCACGGCAAAATTGGAGGCCGCTTGCACGCCGACCTGGACTCCAATGGGTGGCCGCAAACGGGACGTAACAAGGCGCTGGCCGAGATCCGCAGGGCCTTCGCCATTCACATTGCCGGCGATCAGCATCTGGCAACCATCTTTCATCACGGCATCGACGATTGGAACGACGCGTGCTATTCGTTCTGTGTGCCATCGATTGCCAACCTGTATCTCCGCTGGTGGTCTCCGCTGGAGCCCGGCAACAACCGCCAGCCGGACATGGCGGACTACACGGGCGAGCATCTCGACGGGATGGGCAACAAGGTCACTTGCTGGGCCGCAGCCAATCCGACCACGGAGCCGAACGGCGGCGACAAGCTGACGACCAGGGCTGCCGGATTCGGTGTGGTGAAGTTCGATAAGAACCGACGTCAGATCACCTTGGAATGTTGGCCGCGGAACATCGATATCACCGACCCCAATACCCGGCAGTACCCTGGCTGGCCACGTACGATCGAGCAGGAAGATAACTACGGACGCAAAGCCGTGGCCTGGCTGCCGACCATCAAGGTGAGCGGCGCCGTGAATCCCGTCGTACAGGTAGTGGACGAGTCCAACGGGGAGATCGTTTACACGTTGCGCATCAACGGCGACACATTCCGGCCCAAGGTATTCGCGAAGGGCATCTACACGATCAACATCAAGAGCGGAGACCAACGGAAATCGCTGAAACGCGTCAAAGCGATTGACGCGGACGGAGAACAGACACTGAAAGTCGAGTTGTAGAGTGTGCTCCCGCACATCGAGCAACTGCGTCCCCGGCGTTTGAACGAGCGACTGGTTCGCGATAGACTGTCGGGCAACGATGCTCGCCCCACTGCGATATAACGCACGGGGCGGGCCGTGCATGCTATAAGTCCGTTCCACCCGGCGAAGGAACTTGCCATGAACTCACGCGAGCGCCTGGCGGCGACGCTAAACCACGAACAACCAGACCGAGTTTGCGTCGATTTCGGCGCTACGTTCGTTACGGGTATTCATGTGTCGGCGGTCGACAAACTGCGCAGAGCCGTCCTGGGCGATCAGGATTGGCGGGTCAAGGTGACCGAGCCTTATCAGATGCTGGGCGAGATCGACGACCAATTGCGCGAGGCGCTGGGAATCGACGTAATCGGGTCGCTGGCTCGCAAGTCGCTCTTTGGAACCGACGAATCGGACTGGAAACCGTTCACCCTGTTCGACGGGACCGAAGTGTTGATGCCGCACAATTTCAACACGACCGTGGAAGAGGCCACCGGCGACTTGTTGATGTATCCCGAAGGCGATACGTCCGCTACGCCCAGTGGGCGCATGCCCAAAGGTGGCTACTTCTTCGACGCCATCGTTCGCCAGGAGCCGATCGACGAGGATAAGCTGGATCCGGCCGACAACCTGGAAGAGTTCGGCCTACTGGGCGACGAGGACATTGCTTTCTACAGGCAGAAACGTCAGTGGTTTGACGAACGCAACGAGTGTGGTTCGATCCTCGTGATCCCCGGAACAGCGTTCGGTGACATCGCGTTGGTGCCGGCTCCGTTTCTGAAACAGCCGAAGGGGATCCGCGACATCGAGGAATGGTACATTTCCACCGCCATGCGCCGCGACTACGTGTACCAGGTGTTTGAGAAACAGTGTGAACTGGCCTTACAGAACATCGAGACCCTGGTCGAGCTGTTCGGCGACGTGGTTCAGGTCGCGCTGATCACGGGCACGGACTTCGGAACACAGCGAGGCTTGTTCGTTTCCTTGGACTCGTACCGCGATCTATTCAAACCGTTTCACAAGCAGGTGAACGACCTGATCCATGCGAAGACCAACTGGAAGACGTTCATCCACTCGTGCGGCTCGGTTTGGGATCTGATGCCGGACTTGATCGAAGCCGGGTTCGACATCCTGAATCCCGTTCAGTGTTCGGCCGCCAAGATGGCACCTGGCGAGTTGAAACGGGAGTTCGGAGCGGACATCGTCTTTTGGGGCGGCGGCGTTGACACGCAGAAGACTCTGCCGTTTGGCACGCCCGACGAAGTCTACCGCGAAGTGCGCGAGCGGATCGAGATATTCAACGACTGCGGCGGATTCGTTTTCAACACCATCCACAACATCCAAGGCAACACACCAATCGAAAACGTCCAGGCGCTGTTCCGGGCGATCGCAGACAGTTATGCATAGCAGTAGGTCCCGGCTGCCGGACGGGACTTCCGGTTTATTGGAGTTCACGCTTCAGCGTGCCGGAAGACACGCTGAAGCGTGAACTCCAACGAGAGAAAGCCAGGTCCCGCTCGGCAAGCGGGACCTACTAGAACGGAAGACCGCGTCAAAGACACGTTCACTTCTTGACAACCCTTCCCGCAGAAACAGTTATGACGACGCCCCACGACGAAAAGAACCACACGCCTTCCGGTAGCCTCGTATATCTGACACTCATCTGCCTGGTAGCAACACTTGGCGGGCTACTGTTTGGCTACGACACGGGAGTGATCTCGGGCGCCATAGGTCCCTTGGTCAAACGTTTTGACTTAAGCCCACAGATGGAAGGTTGGGCCGCAAGTTGCGCGCTGGTTGGATGCATGTTCGGAGCGGCCTTTGCCGGAGCGATCAGCGACAGGATAGGACGCAAGAAACTGCTGGTGATTGCGGCGGTATTCTTCTTCGTTTCTGCGTTGGGGACAGCTCTGCCGAGAAACCTCAACGAGTTCATAATCTTCCGATTCCTCGGCGGTCTGGGCGTGGGCGCGGCGTCGATGACATCCCCGATGTACATTGCCGAAATCTCGCCGGCGCGAATACGCGGCCGAATGGTCTCGGTCAATCAGCTTGCCATCGTGTCCGGATTCCTGGTCGTCTACTTCGCCAACTACTTCATCGCGTTGGGACGGAGCGACGAGTGGCTCGTGCAGACCGGCTGGCGTTGGATGTTCGGGTCGGAAGCGTTGCCGGCCACGGCGTTGCTCCTGCTGGCGTTTTTCGTACCCGAAAGCCCGCGCTGGCTGACAAAACAGGGCAGGACTGTCGAGGCAACATCCATCCTCACCAAGATCGACGGCCCGGTTCACGCACAGAGCGAGATGAAGGCGATCACGAAGGCCGTCGCGCATGAAAGTGGTTCGATCAAGCAACTATTTCAATCGGGTATGCGGATCGCGTTGCTGATCGGAGTTGTACTTGCATTCCTGCAACAGGTGACGGGAATCAACGCCGTACTGTACTATGCGCCGGAGATATTCAAGAACATTGGCGCGGGCACGGAGTCAGCCTTGTTG
Organism: Pirellulaceae bacterium; assembly: GCA_016784735.1. Lineage (GTDB taxonomy): Bacteria > Planctomycetota > Planctomycetia > Pirellulales > Pirellulaceae > JADHUC01. Next base: position 49,811 of record JADHUC010000014.1, read on the forward strand.
CAGACGGTTATCATCGGCGTGGTCAACGCGGGCTTTACGGTTGTGGCAATTTGGACCGTGGATACGTTGGGGCGAAAGCCACTGATGCTGGTCGGAGCCACGGGCATGGGTATTTCGCTTGCGGTCATCGGCTGCGCCTTCTACTTCGATCAGAGTGGGACGTGGGTACTGGCCGCCGTCCTGGTCTACATCGCGTGCTTTGCGTCGTCGATGGGGCCCGTTTTTTGGGTAATCGCGTCGGAGATCTTTCCAACACGCATCCGCGGACGAGCTATGGCGGTTGCGACCGTCGTCATCTGGGTGTCGTGCTTTCTTGTCTCGCAGACCTTCCCAATGATGGACAAAAACAAATGGCTGGTAGACAAGTTCAACCACGCTTTCACGTTCTGGTTGTACGGCTACTTCTGTTTGTTGACCGTAATATTCGTGGCGCGTTTCCTTCCGGAAACCAAGGGCAAGACACTGGAAGAAATCGAGCAACATTGGGCGCGACAATGAGAATTGCCACCTCACACGCCGCCGTAAGGATCTCGCATTGAGAGAACAATATGAACGTTAGCCTGCGATCTACTGCATGGACCGTCGCGGTCGCTCTGGTGGCGGCCAAACCTGAACTTGCGCAACAACTGGAGTCTGAGTTTGAACGTTGGTTGACGGATGCCAAGACCGGACGCTGAGTTGCCAATGGATATGGCCGTGCGCGCCTGGTATACTTGTGTCAGCTCACCTGTTTGTGTTCCTGCCTTCGATAACCACCTTGCTACGGGACTACTGCCATGAAACGTCGAGAAATGCTGTTGACCACCGGTGCGGCTGTCGCGGGAACGTGCGCCTTTCCATTGCGTTGGATTGCGGCCGCTGACAAGAAACCTCAGAAGGTGCTCTACTTCACTCGCAACGTCGGCTTCTACCATTCGGTGGTCGTGCGCAAGGGCGATGACTTGAGCCACTCGGAGAAAGTCCTGATTGATATGGGCAAGCGTGTGGGAATCGAAATCGAATGCACGAAGGACGGCCGAGTGTTCGATGGCAACATCGACCAATACGACGCGTTTGCCTTCTACACAAACGGCGATCTCACAACACCGAACAAACAGGAAGAGCCGCCCATGTCGCAGGAGGGGAAGAAGCGTTTCTTGGACGCGATCTCCGGTGGAAAGGGGTTCGTAGGGTTTCATTCCGCCTGTGCATGCTGGCGCACGCCGGGGGCTCGCGACGAGAACGCCGACCAGGTGGATCCGTACCTTGCCATGCTGGGCGGCGAGTTCATCGCCCACGGGCCTCAACAGAAGGCGATCATGCGCATCACGTCACCGAGCTTCCCCGGAATGCAGAACTTGGGCAACTCGTTCGAAATGCTCGAAGAATGGTACGCCATGAAGAATTTCGCCAAGGACCTGCACGTGATCTTGGTACAGGAGACCGAGGGGATGAAAGGCGACTGCTATCAGCGTCCGGCGTTCCCATCCACGTGGGCCAGGATGCAGGGCAAAGGACGAGTATTCTTCACGTCGCTGGCGCACCGCGAGGATGTTTGGGAAGGAGAACCGTTCCAGCAGATCGTCTTGGGCGGCTTGGCGTGGGTCTTGGGCAACGTGGACGCAGATATCACACCAAACGTCGAGAAAGCGGCACCGAAAGGGACCCAGTTGAAGGCGTGAATCGCCACGGCTAGAACGCGATTGCCAAGCCCAGCAGACCTGCGAGCCCGATGAGGACCAGTGGAAGCAGACCGTTGCGTCTGGTCGGGAGGTCGTGTCGTCGAGACAACTCGGCGATGGCGTGTCTTGCCTTTTCGCGGTCAGCCCCCGTTTCCTCGCGGAACAGCCTGATTGCGTGGCCCGTGCTGCCTTCTTTGAGAAGCATCACCACGAGTCCTTCTTTGTCTTCGTCCATAGGGTCTGCCTTGCCATTTCGAACGCGTCGATTTCCGGTGCGCGGAGTCAACGTCAGACCTCGCACGATTTCGCGTCAAAGAGATAAGATGAATTCCGAGATCAATGAAGAGAATCACGACGCGACGCCGATACCGGGGCATTATGGATTACCTTATGGTTCTCCACTCCATTGTCAACAAACGTATGGTTGGGCAGTGAAGATTTGCTGCGAAGAAGCGTGTTTTCGCTTCGGTATCTGCGGCTTGTGTGAACTCTAACGGAAAACGCTTGTCGTAATCGTCGGCTGTCTCTTATGATATGGATGGGACGCGGGGCGAAGGGGTCTGCGTCCCGAATACAACCGCGCGGGAAACAACGTGCTCGAGACGACTCCTCCCATTGTTGACGACGTCCCTATCGAACCGCCGCCGATTCTTGCTGAGATCGGCGACTGCGCAGTCCCTCCCCCTTTAGAGGAATATCGTCTGCGCGAGGTCTCTCGCCAACTGGGCGATCTCGTGGATCAACGAGACCCGCTGGAAACCCGACGAGACGCGGATTTCCTGGTGTTCACGGCTCTTCCGGGAGGTTTGGCCAGTGCGGTTATCCATCTATTGTTGTTGATCAGCCTGGGCGTTTGCATGCTGGCCGCTTCGGAATTCGGGGCTAAGACCATCAGCATCGAAGTCGTGGAAGCAGACGATGCGGATTTGCTCGAAGACGAGTTTCTGGACGAGCTGGCCATGGACATTGAACCGGTTCCAACCGAAGACACGGCCGAACCGGAAGAATCGTTGTGGGACAGCGAAGTATTCGACGAGACGGACGACTTGACGATCGATGTGGACGATCTCCTCAATTCCGTCGCTCAGGACGGTTCGGCCACGGGTGCGAATACGGCGGGAAAGGGTCCCGGAACCGGATACGCGGATCACGACCGGCCCGGCGGCGGCTTGGCATCGCGAGCCCAACGCCGGCAGCAGGCCCTGGCCTACGGTGCCACTCCCGAGAGTGAAAATGCCGTCGAATTGGCCCTTGAATGGCTGGCCAAGCACCAGAGACGGGACGGGTCGTGGAGTTTCAACCATCGCGCCGGAGATCACAGTTGCGAAGCGTGCCGATGCGGCAACCCTGGTTCCCACCCTGACGCCGACAATGGCGCGACGGCCATGGCTTTGTTGGCGTACCTGGGAGCCGGATACACGCATTTGGACGGCAAGTACCAAGAGCAGGTCGACGGCGGTTTGCGTTACCTGATCGAGGCACAGGAGGGAGATGGAAGTCTCATCGATCCTTCCGGGCGGATGTACAGCCACGGTTTGGCCTCCTTTGCCCTCTGTGAAGCGCTGGCGATGACGCGATACGACTACCACAAGCCTGATCCCTTTCCCAGCGTTTCCGCCACAGCCGAACTTGATCCCGACCAATTGGCTCGGGCCGCCGACGGTAAGCCGGTTATCGACATCGAGGATCCTTTTACCGATCCCGCTTTCGAGGAAACAAGCGAGACAGCGTCGTCCGGCGAGTCGCCGCCGGTCAAACTCGACGACTTAACGCGAGCCGCCCAACGGGCCATCGTCTTTATCGAGAAGGCCCAGCACAAGCAAGGCGGCTGGCGATACAGGCCCGGCGAAGCCGGTGACACATCGGTTGTTGGGTGGCAGATGATGGCGTTGAAGAGCGCCTACTTGGCCGGACTGGACGTCAATCCACAAACGGTCCAAAGAGCAGTCCGCTTTCTGGACTACGTTCAAGACGACCGGATCGGGTCTAGCTACGGCTACACGAACGGCAGCAAGCGGCGTAACGCGGATATTAACCGCTCGATCACCGCCACCACCCCGATCGGTTTGCTGTGTCGTATGTACACCGGTTGGGATCAGGAGAGAAAGGGACTTGCGGTAGGCGTCTTGCGACTTGGGAAGTGTGCCAAACCTGGCAAAGGCATGTACTTCTACTACTACGCCACGCAAGTAATGCATCACTTCGATGGGCCCTCGTGGCACGCATGGAACGTCTGGATGCGCGACTACCTGGTGAAGACCCAGGATCGCAAGGGATCGGAGAATGGAAGTTGGTCCTTCACTGGGTCTCACGATAATGCGGGACGCCTGTACTGCACCGCGATGGCTACGATGACGCTGGAAGTATACTATCGCTACTCGCCGATCTACGGCAGCAGTGCGGTTGCGAAGGCACCTGGTTTCAAGTAGATACTCAGCCCCGACCACCCATCCACCGCATACAGCACCAGCAACGATGTCTCAGGATCGCGCGCCATCAGCGTTGTTCGCCATTGGCTGGCTATTTCTGTTGCATGGTCTGGCGGACGTCACGGTCGGCATCTATCGGTGCCACGACGTCGATCGCGCACTGACAGATCTGTTGGCGGCGGCGCTCACGCGCAGCCAGTTGTGCTTGCTGGCCATATGGCTCGTGGCCGGATCGGATCGGTTTTCCTGGCGGATTTGCGGATTGATCGCCGGTAGTTGTTTTGTCTTTATTGTGCTCTCCCGGTTCGTCTTTCCGGGGCTACATGACTTCGCCCGCGATGTGGTTTGGCTGGACGAAGAATGGGCGTACTATTTTCGGCTGTCCGGTCCCGGGGACCTGTTGATCAAGGGGCCAATTCTGATTGGCGGGGTGGCCGTGCCGTTGTTGGTTTGGCGCGGTTGGCGAGCGATCCGAAGTGTCCGGCAGTCCGGTTTGCCCCGCTTGAATCTGGCGCGTTGGCTTCGTTTCCAGTTCCGTATGCAGGATGCCATCGTTTGGATTGTCACGCTCTCCGTAGCTTTGGCCGCCACCTATCGCACAGCACCCTATGCCGATTGGTACGGCGAACTGCTCAGCCACTGGCGGCAGATCGCTCGGTTGGAAACCCCGCCCGACGTCTATTGTGCGGCCAGCGCAATCCTCTATGTCTTGGTCGCCTGCGTATCGCTGTGGTCCGTCTACTCGAAGATGGCGTTGCGTTTTCGGGTCCCGATTGCACTCGTATTGGTGATCGCTCCAGCCTTCGGATTCGAACTCTGGCTTCGAGATGTTGTCGAAAACGTGACATCCGAGTCATCGGCGGGCGTTTGGGGCCACGCCTCGGCCGAGACTCTGACCAGCATCGTGGCGGCGACGATAATGGTGGGCTCCTTGTTGCTGGTCAGATTGTACGGGATGGTAACAACACGCCGTCGCCGCAGAACCGAAGCGGCATTTGGCCAGGATCTTCCTCGCAGCGCCCGGAAGATGGCCGGGCAGTCCGAAGAGGGCGAAGGAAACCAGAAAAACCTCTGGTCTGCGCGGGAAGACGATTCGTGATTGCGTCGCAGAGACGGTACAATCTCAGACATCGCCACACGTCTGCATTCGTTTAACCCGTAACCGGAGAAGGGTACTGAATTGGTCGTGGGGCACGTTTCCAACGTGCCAAGACGCACATGATGGGCGAGCCAGAGAGCTGAAACTGGCGAAATCCGGCACGTTGGAAACGTGCCCCACGTCCGCCTTCGATCGCATTTCAACGGCCTCCTCCGGCTGCAGGTTAAACGATGGACGAAAACTACACGTATGGAGTTCCCACTGTGTCGTACACGATGACCCCACGTGAACGCTGGCTGGCCCTACTGGCGGGCAAGCCGGTGGACCGCATTCCGACTGACTATCAGGCAACTGACGAGGTGACCGCACGTTTGGTGGTGGAACTGGGCTGCGCGGACGAGGATGAACTGTGGCCCAGGCTGCACATCGACGCACGAAAGTACGTCGAATCCCGGTGGAAACTGCCTCATCATCCCGATGATCCCGAAGCGGACATGTGGGGCGTTCGTTATCAATCGGTCGACTACGGAACCGGAACCTACGAAGAGCCCTTGTACCATCCGCTCGGCGCGGCCCAGACCGTGGCCGACATCCACGCCCATCGCTGGCCGGACCCGGACGAATCCGATTACGACGTGATCACGCGCACGTTGGACGAGGACGACCGCTACCGCCCGATCCACTCGTGCGTCTACGAGCCGTTCCTGCTGTACTGCTACATGCGAGGGCTGGAACTGGCCTACGAGGATCTGGCGATACGCCCCGAATTGGCCGACGCCATCTTGGGACACATCTTCGACTACTACTACGAGCACCAACGTCGCTGCTTCGAGGCGGGCGGCGGGCGAATCGATCTGACGTGGGTGGCCGAAGACCTGGGCTCGCAGACAGGTCCTCTGGTCAGCCTGGACATGTACCGACGGTTCTTTCTGCCACATCAGATCAAGATGGCCGAACTGGCCCGGTCGTTCGGAATCCACGTGATGTACCACACCGACGGCGCCGCGCGATTGTTCCTGCCCGATCTGATCGACCGAGTAGGCATCGAGATTCTGAACCCCGTCCAATGGCGATGCCCCGGCATGGAGCGAGAGGGTCTGGTAGCCGATTTCGGCGAACGGATCATCTTCCACGGTTCGATCGACAACCAACAGACCTTGCCGTTCGGCAACGTTGACGACGTGGTGGCCGAAGTGCGTGAGAGCATAGAGATCTACAAAGACGCTCGCTGGATCTGCAACCCTTGCCACAACATCCAGCCGGTCACGCCGACCGAGAACATTGTGGCCATGTACGAGACAATCCATGAACTGGGAAAGCGATGGGGGATGTGAACGGGCGGCAAGGCCTGGATGCGTGAGCGAAGTGTGGAGGGCCTGGCACCGTAGAAGCCTCCCTTTGGTGGATCTTCAGCGGCAGGCAGACCCGACCAGGGAGATGTCCACTGGCCAAGCGTCTCTGCGGCCAAGGAAGCATCGGTGCGCGTCATATGAAGCAAGTTGCATGCTGACGACTTTCTGGCGAAATCAGCAAGTCTAAAACAACGACTGAGCCCCCTCTGCCATCGTGGCACGATTCGAGCAGCGCACCTCCACGCTGCGGTCGTGTCACGGTCGGTCTCTGAGCAAGTCGCCATGGGTGAAGGTCAGCACCGGGGCACTGTGGCGGGCTGTCATGGGCCGAGCCTCGCGTAGCAGCACTGCGGCATCCTCGTTTGGCCAATGGGCATGGAAGATCTCGAAGTAGCTGAAGTAGGTCACGCCACGCAGTTGGTCTTCGTCGCCGTCCCAGTATGGGAACGATGCAGGATCGCGGGTCCAGCCTGCCAGCGGCTCGAACGCTTGGCGAAGCGTGTGGCCTTCGGGAGAACGCCAGTCGTACAGGTCCCGTCCTGCAAGCCCCGCTTCGCTTGTGAGTGGCCCGTTGCGTCCCGGTAATAGCCGGGCACGTACCAGTGTTCGGGCGCGTGGTGCTGACGATCAAGCAGTCCCTCCGCACGAGACTTGAGGTCAAGCCACGCGGAGTACGTTGGCTCGGTTCGTTGCTCGATACGCCGCTTCAGAGTATCCAGCCGCGTCTCGCTCAGGAAGACTTCCCGCGGTGCCCGATCTTGCGCTGCGGCCGAGTACGCGTCGATCTTGATTGTCAGCAGGGCTGCCGCCAGCAGGATAAGCACGGTTGTTGCGTTACGTTGTTTCATTGACCAATCCTGATTCGAGCAGCGAAGGACATCATGGGGACTCCGCACAGAACAAGAGGGAGGAGGCTGCGGATCATGGTCGAGTTTCCTGGAGTGGTTGGAGGCCATCTGCATCAGCGACAGCCAACGCGATCTTCTGGTTAAGCCGCGGTCCAATGTTCGTGAACATGTAGATCTTACTTCAGCGTGTCTTCGATGGCTTTACCCACCTGTTGCCCAAGGAACTCGTAACCCGCGGCGTTGAAGTGGACGTCGTTTGGGTTCTGCATCGTCTCCAGGTGGGGCGTGATCGCGGTGAACAGATCGTCGGTCGCGACACCGTGTTTCTGCATGAGCTGCGCCGCTGCCTCATTCCGTTCGATGATCGACGCGGCGGTCTGTTTCTTCGCTGGATCGTCAGGGATAGGTGTCGTGCTGGCCCAGACCAACTTCGCGCCAGTCTTCTTCATGCGTTCCACGAGCTGCTCCAGCCGTTGGCTGTAATCGGCGAGGGGTGTGTTTCGGTCGTGGATGCCGAAGTTGAAATGAATCACGTTCCACTTGCCATCGCCAAGCCACACGTCCAACTTCCGCAAACCCAGGGATGTGGGACCACAGTTGGCCGGTGCGCGATGGACGTTGGCCTTGCCGGCGAGCGCCTTCCGAACACTCTGCGTGTAGCCCCGCGATACGGAGTCTCCGATCAGCAGAACACGCGGAAGATTGGGATCGTCCTGCACGAAGTCCCAGGCATTAGATCGCCCCGCGACCTTCTGTCGCTTGTGGATCGGGAGATAGAAGCTGCCGAGGTTCTTCTGTAAGACTTGCTCCCAGGCTTGCTGCTCGGGCGGGAGGGTGCTCACACAGGCGGCGTACTGCTCGTCCAGGAGTTTGTCGGCAGCCGCCTTCTTTGCAGCCGCCTCGGCGGTATTGGTCGGTTTGCCCTTCGCCGGCGGGGCGACTGCCAACGGAGAGAGCAACAAACAGGTGAGGATGAACGATGTCGTCATGGTGGTGGCTCCTTGGCTGATTGCGGAACTAATTCGACGAACATGGTTCGACCGGGCGGAATCTCGATCGTCAAGGGCAGATCGGCGGGGAAAATTCTACCAGATTGCCACTCGGTGGCCGAACGAAGGGGGAAACGCGGCGTCAACGTGATCCTCGCGATCTGTTGCGGGTCGACGATCGCCGCTCGATCCGGCTTTTTGCTGACGCCACCGTTATGAATCAACTCGATGACCCAACTGCGAGCGGTGCGGTTGACCTGATATTGGACTGGATCACCTCCGACCGCAACGGGCAGATGCTGCGCGGCGAGTCGGGCCAAACGGTCATTGGAAACAGCCGCGGCGCGGCCGGTGGCCGGGTTGATCCAGGGCGCGAGGACCTCGACATGGCCAGAGCCTTTGAGCCGCGTCAGATCCGAGCCGAGCGCCCTGGCGTGACGCTCGTGCAATAGCAGTTGGCTTCCCGCCTTGACCGCAGCCAGCAACCTGCCGACAAGGTCCGGTTCAAACCTGACGTCGCCGACCAGCAGAATCGCCGGATAGGAGCTCAGCACATCGGCGGGTGCCGTGGACAACAGCACATCGAACATTTCACCGTGAGGCGTCGGCCGCAGGTAGCTAGCCTCCGGGTTGGACGGGTCCGGCTTCACATGGATGTGATCCGCGCCGGGAAAGAGCTGTTGCTCCAGCAGGTCATAGGTCTCTTGGTCACCCGGTGTCTTCTCCAGGATACCCCACGGGCGTCCCTGATATGCGTTATAGCCAGCCAAATGGTCCAGTACCAACGCCACGGGTGTATACGGCACGCCGCGGTCATGAGCACGCATGAAGGCAAACACCTCGACCGCTTTCTCGCCGTGCGGCGTCAACTTCCAGGGCGCATGGGGGCTGTCGAAGAAAATCCCGATGCTGTTCTCCGGGGTGACCATCGCCGCGCCGGCGAACCAGCCGTGGAGCCACATTCGCTTATAGAAACTGAGAGAGTGACCGGCATCCAAGCCCCGCGCGTAATTTCCTTCCCGACGCAGCGGACCGGCCGTCGTGCAGGACCCAGCGAACCAGGGGCTGACCTGAACCGACCAAGGCCGTTGCCACTGGCGGGACGCGCCGCGAGCAAAGGCGATCTTCGACTGGGAGAAGGCGATGTTTTCACCCAGTTCCAGGCCCACCACGCGTGCCCCCCACTCCGCCGCGTACGCTTCGTAGTGAGAATGGCCCGTGACGCTTATGTTCCGGCCTCGCATGAAGCGGTTCCGCGTCAAGAAGTAGTCCCGTAGCGTGTCGTAACATTCCTGGCGAGTGGCGGGCCTCGTGTCATAGCCTTTCAAGCCGGGCGGCTTCATGAGGTGCTTGTACGCCTCGAACTCCGGGCCGTAGACCGTGCGCCAGAAGGATTCCACCGGAGCGAGGTTGTGGAAGTAGTAGCCCCACTCGCCAAGTTGAATGGCGGAGTACACACCGGCGCGATCCAGGATGCGCAGAGCTTCCTCGTCCTCGTCGCTCAGCCGGCAACGGCCTTCCTTGACCTGCATGTCCGCGTAGCCCGGATAGCAGATCTGGGGCCAACCAACCGTGGCCAGATACTCGAACAACGGCCGAGACGAGGCTTTCGAGGTTGGCCCTGGGTCAAACCCGTTACCCAAGCCACGCTGCTGCATTACGGCCACCAACTGTTTCAACTCCTCGACGTTCCCTGGGCAGCCGTACATGGTGAACGTGAACTCTTGACACCCCGGCAGCAACTGCAAACGCCAGGGACCGCTGCTCAATTCTTGGTGTGTTGGAAATCGGCGGTGGATCGACACGGCAGTGGCCTCGCCGGCATCTGCGCCCGCGCAGAGCGACACTTGTCCCGGTCCGACCGCTGGCGCGACGATCAGCCACATCGCAAGCACGGTGTATAACCGGCGACGCGAGATAGACTTCATTATGGAACTCTTGTGTAATCGACAGAACG
>JADHUC010000307.1 GCA_016784735.1 Pirellulaceae bacterium
AATCGCCGCCAGCAGTCGACCATCATGGCTCCATGCCAACTGCGTCACTGCATGCCTGGGGTCGGTCATTACGCTTCGCTGCTCGCCGGTGGCAACATCCCAAAAAATCACTCGGCGATCGTCGCCCGCCGTAGCCAGCGTGCGTCCGTCGGGCGAAAAGGCCAAGGTGTGTACCCAATCCTCGTGGCCGACGAGCCGTTGAACCAGTCGATCGTTTGTCGTGTCCCAGACGTAGACCCGATGGTCGTCGCCACATGTGGCCAGCAAACTGCCACCGGGCTGGAGGCAGACGGCGGTAACCACCGGCGGTTTGTCGCGATCTGTGGGCGACCGCATCTGAATCGCACGACTTGGCCAGTTTGAACTGATGTTCTCTGCTAGCGTTTCTGAGCGGGCCAAGAACGCTCCGATCAGCAGGGCGCCCCCGAGGATCGCACAGTGACCGACTGGCGAGCGGTTGACGAGCATGAAAGACTCTCACATTGGCGGAAATCGGGCGCAAAAACCGCGCAGCGCGAAACTACGCATCCAACTTCTTCTATCGGCCACGAGTTCCCATTGCCGTAGGGGAACCGTACAAACATCGGAATTTGTGCCGATTATTCCGGTCAGGCAAGATCTCGTGGATTCTAACGGGCCCGACGCAGTGCTAGCACGTTTAACCCGAAGCCGGAGGCGATGGCGAGCATTGGGATGGATCGTCCACACGTAGCGCCCGCCGTCGCCTCCGGCTTCGGGTTAAACGAGACAGCCCCACTGCAGACGCGGAAACGGAATCGAGATCTCTGGCCGCAGCAGCCGGTTTTGCATATCTTGTCTTATGGAATCTACCAGCGTCAGCGAAAGGAACCTTGTCATGAAGAGATACCTCGTATTCTGTGTAGTCTCTGCCGTTTTCGGCGCAGCGGCGTCGATGTTGCTCACTTCGGAATCGGTCGAGCCCGAGCTTTCCGCCCAGGATCGCCCCGTGGCCCGCATCCCGGGCGTGGTGACCGACGAGTTTACGGACGAGGAACGCGTGAACATTGCGGTCTACGACAAGGTGAACCGCAGCGTCGTCAACATCACGACCGTTTCCGCTCGTACCGACCTATTCTTCTCTTTCGAACCGCCGGCCGAAGGAGCAGGCTCCGGGTCCATACTGGATCAAGAGGGCCACGTGCTGACGAATTATCATGTGATCGAGGGAGCCGACCAAATCCAAGTCACGTTGTTCAACAGCGAGACGTACGAGGCCGATCTGGTCGGTGCGGATCCCGTCTACGATATCGCCGTCTTGCGAGTCCAGGCCCCGCGAGAAGTCTTGCACCCGGTCGAGTTCGGCAACTCGGCACGGCTGAGAGTCGGCCAAAAAGTCTATGCCATCGGCAACCCGTTTGGTTTGGAGCGAACCATGACCGTCGGCATCATCTCCAGCCTGAATCGGTCGCTGCCGTCACGAACAGGCCGCATCATGAAATCCATCATTCAGATCGACGCCGCCCTGAATCAAGGCAATTCGGGTGGACCGCTGCTGGACAGTCGCGGTCGAGTAATCGGCATGAACACGGCCATTGCCAGCAAAACGGGCCAGAATACGGGAGTCGGGTTCGCCATCCCGTCCAACAATATCCAACGCGTGGTACCACAACTGATCGAAAACGGTCGAGTGATCCGGCCCGAGATCGGCATAACTCGCATATTGCCGACCGACGGCGGATTAGTGATCGTAACCATGACACGTGGCGGTCCGGCCGAACGTGCCGGACTTCGTGGATTTCGCGTGATTCGCCAGCAAAAGCGTCGCGGTCCGTTCATTTACGAAGAACGTCGCATCGACCGCAGCTATGCCGATTTGATCGTTGCCATCGACGGGCAGCCCGTGAAGACGGCGGACGACCTGCTGTCGATCATCGAACAGAAACGTCCCGGAAACGAAGTAGTCGTCACGCTGATCCGCGAGAGCAGCCAAGTGAACGTGGGCGTCGTACTTGGCGAGAGCGAGTAAGGCAGACAGCGAAGGCCTTGACCGGAGGTTCGGCATTGTGGGGCACGTTTCTAACGTGCCGTAGCTCGCAAACCTCCCGGCATTGGCACGTTAGAAACGTGCCCCACGTGTGGAGTCAATCAAGATGATTTGAGCTTCTCGACCTGGGCTTCCAAGGCGGCGATGTCCTGTTTCAGCCGCTCGACTTCACCCGGTTCGTCCTCCTGCTTCTTTGCACCGGCTAGTTGCTGCCGCAGCAACTGCAGACGTTGTCGCGTGTTTTCGAGCTTCTTCTTTATCTTCTTGTCCATCGCATTATCCGCAAAGGGCAGATGGCTGTTTCAACAGGCCCGCTGGTGCGCGGCCAAACTCAGAGTTGTGTGTAGCGGAATTCGCAAGAATTCCGAGATCCGTGTTTACGTCTGAACTCTTGCGAGTTCAGCTACCAACGAAATGATGATTGGCCGTGTACTAGAAGGCCGACAACGCGTCGTCGACCGAGTCTTTGATTTCGAAAAGCTGATTCAGGCGAGTAATTACAAATACTTCCTGGATTTCCGGCTTCAAACTACATAGCCTTAGCTGACCAGCATTCGATTTCACTTTCTTGTCGAGGATAATCAGTTTGTTCAGCGCCGCACTAGAAAGGAACTCGACGTTCCCGAAATTGAGCACCATGGACTTGATCCCGTCGCGTTCGACGAGATCGAACAGTTCGTCACCTAGTTCCTGAATGTTCGCGGCATCCAAGATCTTGTGATCCACAAAGGAGACCACAGTGACGCCCCTGACTTCGGACGTTTGGATTCGTCGATGAACCGTCATTGCTACCGACCCTCCAGTTCTAGACACGGCGATGACACTGCCGCTTGCCGAGCGATAGGGAGCAGACATCCGAGTTCCGGAAGCCTACAGCCCCCGTGCCGCGCCCCCGTGCGCCATCTCTGGCGCATTTTTCCGAGAAGTAGCGGAGGAGGGACTCGAACCCCCGACACGCGGATTATGATTCCGCTGCTCTAACCAACTGAGCTACTCCGCCGCCGAACTTAGATCGGCTAATTCGACAGCGCCGCTTTGGCCTCCATGGTAACCCGAAGCGTAAGCGAGGGAAGATGTTGGGCCGACTTCCTCGCTTACGCTTCGGGTTACGGTATTCGACAGTCTTGCCAACAACATGGTGCCGTCCAACTAAGCGCCAGGCAAATAGTCAATCAAGGTCATTGACCGACCACCTAACGATTTTGAATTATAGCGATACAAAAGTCGCGGCGAAAGTCGTCGGTCTAATGAGATTTGGCTTGGAAAGGCAGTTCATGCCCCCCGGCGCGGCCCGATTTGTAGCTTATTGCCGATTTTGACGACGCTGGCACACGAGCCGGTGTACACTCCTGCATGGCCATATCAACTGATCATACGCGTACCGCCGTCTTGGGAACCATGTATGGCTTGGTTTCCGCAGTGGCGTACACGGCGGCCAACACGTGCCTGCGTGCCGTGGCGGACTGCGATCCAGTTTGGGTATCCGCCGTAAAGTCCTTTCCAATTGTCGTGCTCGTCGGGCCCTGGCTGATCATACAACACTCACGAGGCGAGCGGATTTTGCCAGCCGCTCCGGTACTGGGAGCTTTGGTGCTGGCGTCGATTCTGGGACAGCTCGCTGGAAACGTGCTTTTTCAGTGGTCGCTGGGCGTGGTCGGAATCGCGTTGGCCGTGCCGTTGACTCTTGGGACCATTATCCTGAGCGGTGCGATCCTGGGACGCGTTTTCTTGAGCGAACCGCTCACATCCAGAATACTGCTATCCGTCGTGACGCTAATCGCTGCAATCAGCATCCTGTCGCTGGGCGCCGGCGACGCGCATGAGTCGGTCATCAGTGGCCAAGCAGGGCTCGAACGGTTCCCGAGCTGGCTTGTCTTGGCAGCCGGCGTGGGGGCTGCAGCCCTGTCGGGAGCGGCCTATTCCGTGCTGGGCGTAGTCATTCGGTATGGTGTGACGGGCCGAGCCTCGATCGCGACCACCATGGTTACCGTGGGCCTCGTTGGGACATTGGCCCTGGGCGGACTCAGTCAATGGCGCATCGGCTCCGACGGTATGTGGGGCACGGAGCAGCAGGATTTGGCCATGATGCTATTGGCGGGCGTGCTGAACGCCTTCGCTTTCCTGACGCTGACCAAGGCCCTGCAACTGACCACGATCGTCTATGTCAACGCGCTCAACGCCACTCAGGCCACGATGGCAGCGGTGGTTGGCATCTTTTTCTTCCACGAGGCGCCGTCCAGCGAACTTGCGTTAGGCGTGGTTTTGACAATTGTCGGGCTGGTTTTGATGAAGCAGCGGCGCGGCGCACAGTAGCCGCGCCCGCGCCCGCAGCGTAGAATATCATTGACCATGTTGGCCATTTCCGCCATTTTTTCGGCGTATCTCGGGGGCTGCACTAAGGTTACGGTGATCGCGTTTTGCAGAAAAAATCCGATTCGGAAGCCAAGGTGCGGACCTTTTCCACGAAATACATGTTAAAGCGTTTGGCCTGGAAAGGCCTGGGTGGGGTAAAGGAGTTCCTGGCGGCACTTTTGCACAGAACATCAATATTTGGGAGGTCGGAAAAATGTTGAAGAAAGGTTTGATTGCGGGTGGTGGATTGTTGGCGTTGCTTCTTCTGCTGTTCTCTAGTCGCAGCATGTGGAGCTATGTTTCGACTGGTGTGGACAAGGCTGGAGTTGCTTTGAAGGACAAGGTACCGGTCGAGTTCGAACTGGATCGGGCTCGCAACATGATTAAGGGGCTGGAACCCGAGATCACCAAGCACAAGCGGGATATCGCCCGCGAAGAGATCGCGCTAAGCAAGCTGGAGGAGCGGCTTGGGCAGGACGAGGCGAAGCTGACAGAGAAATGGAGTGTGATACAGCATCTTCGCGACGACTTGGCCAATGGCGAAAGTAACTACGTTTACAAGAATGTCAGCTACACGGCCGAGCAGGTCGAGACGGACTTGAGCGGTAAATTCGATCGGTATACGACTAGCGAGTCGACGGTCGATCAGAACCGCCAGGTACTGGAGATTCGCAGGAAGGCGTTGTCGTCAGCTCAGGATAAGCTGCAGGCGCTGACCGCCGCGAAGCTGAAACTCGAAGTCGAGGTGGAGAACCTGGAAGCGCGGCTGAAGATGGTCGAAGTGGCCAAGGCCACTAGCGAGCTGAACATCGACGACAGCCAGCTTTCCAAGACGCGCGAGTTGCTGGCCGACATCGAGGCTCGCATCGAGGTAGACGCCCAATTGGTGAACGCGGACGAGTTCGTGTTCGGCGAGATCCAGTTGGACGATCCAGCCGAGAATGCGACCGTTCTCCAGCGAATTGCTGAGTACGAGACGAAGAAGAACCAGTCGGAGACTTACGTCGACATTCAGCCGGAAGAATAAGACTGGACTTGGAAGGAGGGGCTCGGGACATACTCCGAGCCCCTTTTTCGTGTTTTGTACGGAAGGCTGTCATGTTCCAGAGTTGGCGACTGCAACTGCGCGAAGCCGAGGAAGCCCTGCGCGAAGGCCGCTTGGACGAGGCCGAGCGGCTGCTCGAACAAGGGCAATTGCGGCGTTACCTGCCAGGCAAGCGGCTGTCGGCGAAAGTGGCCGAGCAAATGGCTCGGCGCGCCCGCCAACGCGTGCTGGGCGGGGATTCGACGGCCGGCTGGCGAGATCTGGACGCAGCCTGTTCACTCAGCGGTGGTGCGAACGAGGTACTCTCCGTACGCCAAGACATCATCGACTGTGTGCTGGGCGAGGCAGAGGGCATGATCGCGGCCGGCGAACCCGGAAAGGCGGTTGGGCGTTTGGCGTCGCTGGAGAAACGCGGCGTGGCCAACCATCAAGTACGGACGCTGAAAGAGGTCGCCGGCCGCGTGCAGTCAGCCCGAAAACTGTGGCTGCGAGGTAAGTTTACAGATGCTGAGTCGCAACTGGCCAGCGCCGTGGTCCTGCGGCCCGACTTGCCATCGGTCCAGACGCAGTTGGAGACCTGCCGCGCGAGACAGCAAGAAAGCCGCCAACTGGGCGAGAGGCTTCACAAAGCACTGGCCGCAGAGAGTTGGAGCGAAACGTTGGCGTTGGCGGATCAGATGCTGGAGATCGTTCCTGAATCGCCACTGGCCCTTGACGCTCGGCGGCGGGCCTGGATGGAAGTGGGGGCATCGGTTCCTCGCCTAAACGATCTGGAGGCGACCGTGACCTGGAAGCCTGATTTTACGGGTGATGCCGACAGCCGGCCTGAAGGGGCCTGCGAGCAGGATTGCGGCGACGAAGACGAGCCGCGTTTCGTGCTCTGGGTAGACGGCGTCGGCGGATACTTGGTTTGCCTTAAGGGGCAAGTCACGATCGGACAGGCCGTACCAGGCACGGACGTAGATGTACCCATTCAGGGCGACCTGTCGCGGCGGCACGCTACCATTCGTCGAGACGACGGCTATTTGATCGAACCTCTGAATTGCGTCCGTATCGACGGGAAAGAGGTGCGCGAGACGACACTGCTATCGGACGGCAACGAGATCGAGTTGGGCGACAGCGTTCGCTTGCGGTTCCGGCAACCGCACGCACTGAGCGCGACGGCTCGATTGGAGATCATTTCGCGGCACCGCACCGAACAGTCGGCGGATGGCGTTTTGCTCATGGCCGAGTCCTGCGTGATGGGGCCGAAGTGGCAAAACCATGTCGTCTGCCGCGATTGGTCCAGCGACGTAGTGCTGTACCGTTGTGAAGGAGAGCTATTTTGCCGGGCCATGGAGCCAATCGAAATCGACGACCAATACTGCGAAGCACAGGGCAAGGTCGGAACAAACTCGCACGTCGCGGGAAGCGATTTCTCCTTAAGCTTGGAAGACCTGGACAGATGTTGCCACAAACCGCTACTCTAAACGCTGATCAGGGCGACGGTGGCGACGGAGCCGCCGACGAACAGCCTCAACAGAAGGTGGGCGGTACAATGAAGTTTGCCTACAAATCGGGCTCGCGCCCTCTGGATGGCTACACCATCAAACGGGGCGTCGGCAGCGGCGGTTTTGGGGAAGTCTATTTTGCCCTCACCGACGCGGGTAAAGAGGTTGCGTTGAAGCAAATCCAACGCAACTTGGATATCGAAGTCCGCGGCGTCAGCCAGTGCCTGAATCTGAAGCACGTTAACCTGATCTCGTTGTACGATCTGAAGTACGACGAAGACGGCCAAGCGTGGGTGGTGATGGAATTCGTCGCGGGCGAGAGCTTGAAGGACGTAATCGAACGCAACCCGCACGGTTTGCCCCGCGAAGAGGCCGAACACTGGTTTCGCTCCATTGCCGATGGAGTCATTCACCTCCACGACCGAGGCATCGTGCACCGCGACCTGAAACCAGGAAACATCTTTGAGGACGATGGCATCGTCAAGATCGGCGATTACGGCCTGTCGAAGTTCATTTCGGCCAGTCGACGCAGTGGCCAGACCGAAAGCGTGGGCACGTTCCAATACATGGCACCCGAGATCGGAAAGGGTATCTACGGCAAAGGGATCGACATCTACGCGCTGGGGATCATCCTGTACGAGGTGCTCACCGGAGAGGTGCCCTTCGACGGGGAAAGCAGTCAGGAAATCATTATGAAACACCTGACGGACGACCCCGACTTGAGCGGCGTACCCCAGCCCTATCGAGACGTGGTCCAACGGGCGTTGAGGAAGGACCCCGAGAAGCGGTTTACCCATGTGGGCGATATGCTTGCCGCGTTGGACGGCAAGGCGTCGCCGGAATCAGAGCCCCTGATGGTGATGGAGTCTCGCATCGAAAAAGAAGAACCCATCTATATCGGCGACGAAGAAGAAACCGAGATGACGTTTGGCCCTGTCAAACATCACGAAATCGTGGACGCCGAAGTGGTGCCGCCAGCGCGTCAGGCGAAGGCTGCGCCGCCAAGGCCGAATGCGTCCACCCGTTGCTCCGCGAACCCGCGGCCCGTTCGCCCCGGTTTGGCGCAGACGGCCCGGCGTTGGAGGCACTCGGGGCTAAGCACGCCTGCGAAGGTGTGTATTCTGCTGGCTGTCGTGCTTCTGCTCACTTTCAATCCGGAGATGATCCCGTTGGCGGCAATCATCGGCGGTGTGTATGTCCTGTATCTGGGCGTACGCGGGCTGATTTGGTGCTGCAGCGGGGGATCCGTCAAATCGGTCTCCTACGTTGAAGCTGGCCCGGTGTCGGATGCGGTGGTGCGTGAAACGATACGCAAGAGACCTGTCAGCGAACGCGTAGGCGAATTGAGCGGTTCGATGTTGCTGGCCGCGGTGATCACGGCCGTGCTCGTGTTGGTTTTCATGGTGATCCACGGCGAAGCGTTGGACGGTTCGATCGAAGGCTGGTTACTTTACTCATGGCTGACGCTATCGAGTATCGCCGGATCCTGGATCCTGCTGACGCTTGGCAAATTCTGGGAAGGCAACGATGGCGATCATTTCCGCAGACGCTTCGTCATGCTGCTGGCCGGTCTGGCAATCGGTGGGGCGGCGTTTGGTACGAGCCAAGTGCTCTTGGTCGGTCCGCTGAATCAAGACGAGTGGACCAAGCACGCGTTTGAAGACAATCAGATAATGCAAACATGGTACACCACCGATGGCTCACCGTTGTGGCCGGCCTACCTGGTGTACTTTGGCGGTCTGTTTGTGATCCTGCGTTGGTGGAGGCAGACCGACCCGCTACGCAAAGCGCGATTGAGCCTGTGCGCCACAGCAATGTGTGTGCTTTGGGCTTGGATTGTGCATATGTTCTGTCCATTTCCGCAGCCGTGGGGATTCATGTTAGCCGCGGCGATTGCGGTCGGCGTGCAGATGTCCTCGCCTTGGATCAGTCCGAGGCAACGAGTCACGATTACACAGCCTGCCCGCGAGGCTTAGAATTTGGGTGATAGCCATGACACTGCTAATCTCCGTATTGTTGGTTGTTGCCGTGTTGGCGGTCGCAGTCCGAATCGTGCAGTCCCGGAGCACGATCGGAGTGACGCTGTTCGGCATTGTCGTTCTCGGGGCCATCGCCAGCATTGCCTGGCAGTTCTCAGATGCCATTCCTCAAATCAGCATTGCGCAAGCCGCAATTGCCGATGAAACGGACGAGGAATCTGTCGATGTCTCGGCAGACGGTGCCGACGATTCTGCGACGCCGGACGTGGATGTGACAGCGCCGACAGAGGAGGCCGACGATGCCACAATCGAGATCGATACGAGCACGATTGTTCGGCGCGATCCTCCTCCCCCGGACTGGGTCGAATCGGAAAACGTTCTTACGGGCGAGACTCAGTCGATGGCGGTATCGTCGGGACCGCACGTGAAGGAACGAGATTGTCGCCGGTCTCTGGAGGAGGAGTTGAAGAAGTCCGTAGATGCGTACGTCAATCATTACCTGGGCAATGTCTACGGCGATCTCTTCGAGGCGTCTTCGTCTGTGGACTACGACATCGAGTACATCAATAACAATTTGGTGCGAAAGAGGCATGCGGAAGTACTCCACGTGTCATTTGGCCCGATGCATCAGATGCACGCATTGTTGGAATTCGATCCTGATTTCCGAGCGGAATTGGATAGCCGTCGCGGCGAACTCGACAAGCGTTGGCGGCAGATAGTCGGCGCGGGGCGCTTGACCGGCGCGGCGCTGGCTTTCGGGTTCATTCTGGCGCTGCTGGGGGTCGTCTTCGGGTACTTCAGACTCGACACGGCAACGCGAGGATACTACACAGCCCGCTTGCAGTTTGCGTCCGCAGTGGTGATACTGACGCTTATTGTGGCTGGCGTTCTGCTGGCTAGGCATATTCTTTGACAGCCGTGTAGGCGCACTCGCACTGCGTCTCGAATATCGATGCCCGACCCTTCGCGTACCGACAGCTTACTGATTGATCGCATCCGCCGGGGCGATTCTGACGCCTGGGGTGATCTGATCTCTCGTTACGAAGGCCGGCTGCTGGCCTTTGTCGAAAGCCGCGTGGGGCGCCGCACCGTTGCCGAGGACATTGTCCAGGAGGCGTTCGTCGGTTTCCTGAACAGCCTCCCCAACTACGACGGCAAACGGCCTCTGGAGAGCTATCTATTCTCCATCTGCGCCTACAAGCTGACCGACCACTTGCGCCGCGAGGGCCGGCGTCCCGCGCTGCCTTTTTCGGCACGCGAGGATTCGGAAGCTCAGTGGCAGCTACCCGGTTCGGAGCGAGGTGCCAGCAGCATCGCTCGCAGCGTGGAGCGCCGCGGAATCGAGGAAAAGGCATTGGTCGAAGCGATCAGCCAGCAGGTCGAGCATTGGCGCAAACGAGGCGAGTGGACGAAGCTGAAATGCATCGAGTTGTTGTTTCTGTGCGGTTCGGCAAACAAGGACGCGGCAGCCGAACTGGGGCTAAGCGAGCAGCAAGTGGCCAACTATAAATTCGACTTCCTGGCCCGTTTGCGCAAGACCATTCGCAAGCAAGGGCTTTCCGAAGACATCTTTCCGGAAATGTATCAGGACAAGTAACGAGTGGCTGTTCACGAAAGGACCGGATCATGGCCAAATACTCCTTGGACGAGTTTGTCAGTTCTACGCGCCAGCAGGATCGCGGCGAGGGCATTTTCGAATTGGAGAGCCCGCGAATGCTGGAAGTCAACCTGGACGGAATGATCTGGATCAAGGCGGGCGCGATGGTTGCCTATGTGGGCGACGTCAAGTTCGAACGCGAGGGCATATTGGAGAAGGGGATCGGCAAGTTCCTCAAGAAAGCGGTCACCGGCGAGGGCGCTCGTCTGACCAAAGCGACGGGCCGTGGACGGGTGTATCTGGCCGATTCGGGCAAGAGCGTCCAAATCCTAAACTTGCAGGGCGAATCGATCTACGTCAACGGCAACGACCTCCTAGCGTTCGAGCCGTCGATCGAGTGGGACATCAAGATGATGAAGAAGATCACCGCGATGGTCGCCGGCGGCCTGTTCAACGTCAGGCTGGAGGGAACCGGCATGATCGCCGTAACGACGCACTTCGAGCCGCTCACCCTGATGGTCAAGCCGGGGCAACCGATTCGCACCGACCCGAACGCGACGATCGCCTGGTCGGGTTCGTTGCAGCCGGAGTTCAAGACCGACATCTCGCTCAAGACATTTCTCGGGCGCGGCAGCGGCGAGTCGTTCCAGATGGAGTTCAACGGCGACGGATTCGTGGTGATCCAACCCTACGAAGAAGTCGCCTTCCAATCGCAATCGGGCTGACGTTATTTGTGTAGGCCGTCACGATTTGTTCTCCACGATAGTCAGAGATCGAGAACGATGCGCAGCGAATCCTCGACCTGTCTGAGCGTAGTGGGTGTGAGGGCTCCCAGCTTGTCCACCAAGCGAGCCCGATCCACGGCCCGAAGTTGGTCCGGCAGGGTAACGCTGGGGTTTCGGAGGCCGCCTTCGGGCGGCTGAATCAACACCTGGTCGTACTCCGCGCTGTCACGTGAAGTCAGCGGCAGAACGGTCACGACCCAGTTGTGAGCGTTGTACACGTCGTTGGTGACGACGATGGCGGGCCGGGTCTTCTTGACCTCGTGCCCGATAGTCGGGTCGAGGGAGACCCGCCACACTTCGCCCCGGCGTGGGATTGGGTAGGTCGGCATGGGGCGTCACTCTCGATGCCACACCTCGCGGTCGGCGTGCTCCCATTCTTCGTTGAGAGCACGGGATTCGTCACGACGGTTCAGGATCGCCTGCTTCAACCGCTCAGGATCGCAACCGCTGTTTTCATTCACGGGCACCACTCGCGCAACCGGTTTGCCGCCGGCTTCGAGGACGGATCCCTCCGTGTCCAGTTGCAGACTAAGGACGAACTGCTTGACGTGTTCGTCCTGCGTGTCCAGGTTGATGTGCTTCACGTCTGGTTCTCGGCGATTCATGTGGTCCTGGGAAAAATGTCAAAAGTCATTGTACCACTCATCCCGCCAGAAGGACAAGAGATTCTGCAAGAAGCGATGCGTCATGATCGTTAGATTCCAATCGGAAAAAGCGCATCAAGGTTCTCCAACCAAGGCCAACTCTTGTTCTGGGGGCCGAGTAGACCTATTGAGCCCGACCGGGTTGGGCGTGGCGGTGGTCGGTCGAAACGGGAGTCGCTGCGGCATGGGTCGATACGGTTACCGGTTCCGGCACCATCTCTGAAGATGGACGGCGGTGGACCAGCCGACGCAGCCATCCGGCTAGATCGTCCATCAGACTGTAGACGACCGGTACGACGATCAGGGTGAGTACGGTCGACGTCAGCATGCCTCCCACGATGGCGATGCCCATGGGTGATCGGGTTTCGGCCCCGCTGCCTAGGCCCATGGCGACGGGAATCATGCCTGCGATCGTCGAACAGGCCGTCATCAGGATCGGCCGCAGACGCACCGGTCCGGCCCGCAGTTGTGCCTCCTGTCGTGCCATCCCGCGACGGCGGAGCAGGTTTGTGTAGTCGACCAGCAGAATCGCGTTCTTGGTCACCAAGCCCATTAGCATGATCATGCCGATCATCGAGAAGATATTCAGCGTTTTGCCGGCCACGAACAGCAATCCCAGGGCCCCGACTACTGAAAGTGGCAACGAAAGCATCACTGTGAACGGATGCACGAGGCTCTCGAACTGGGCGGCCAGCACCATGTAGATCAGCACCACGGCCAGCACCATGCTGAAGCCGATGCTGGCAAAGGACTCGGCCATCAAGTCACCGGCTCCGGTGAAGGTCGATGTGACACCGTCAGGCAATCCGATTTCGCCTTCAATCTGGCGGATGTCTTCCAGGGCCTCTCCCAGCGGTTTCCCGTCCTTCAAATTGGCCATCAGCGTCACCTGACGCGTGCGATTCTGGCGGTCGATCTGCACTGGCCCGGTGCCTTCTTCTACCTCGACCAAATTTCTGAGCGCCACGAACTTGCCGCTACGAGTGCGAACCGGCACGGACAGCACGTCGCCGGAATGTTGCCGTTGGGCTTCCACCAACCTGACGCGCACGTCGTAGGTCTCGCCATCTTCCTCGAAGGTCGAGACCTTTTGGCCGCCGATCAGCGAACGGATGGCGTTGCCCAAGTCGCTGACGGAGACTCCCAGATCAGCGGCCTTGTCGCGATCGATCGTCACCCGGGCTTCAGGCTTGCCGGCGTTGTGGGTCGAATTGATGTCGACGATGCCTTCGATTTTGGCCATTCGCTCGGCAACGGCCTCCGAGACTTGGACCAATTCGTCCAGATCGGGGCCTTGAACGTTGTACTGGACCGGCGCGGCGCGGAATCCACCGCCAGATACGCGTGGAACTTCTTCCACGCTGATCTTCAAGTGAGTAAGACCAGCCAGCCGATTGCGGGCCATCTGCATGATTTTCTGTTGCGATACATCGCGATCCGCCTTGCGGGCCAAACGCGTGAGAATCGTGGCGACGTTGACACGCCCTTCCATCCCCGCGCCTACCGTGGTGAACATCTCGTGGACGCCGGGTAACGAACGCACGCGGCGTTCGATCTCGGCCAACACCTCGCCCGTGGCTTCGATCGAACTGCCGATGGGCGTTTCCACTTGAATGTTGAACTGATCTTCGTCCTGGACCGGCACAAATTCCTTGCCCAAGAATGGCGTAATCGCCAAGCCACCGACGAAAGCCGTCGCCGCACCAAGCACAATGATAATGCGATGGTTCAATGCAAAGCGCAGAATCACTCGGTACGCGGACTCCAGCGAGCGGAACAATCGTTCGAGCGTGCTGAACACGCGCCCGTGCTGTGTCTGAACGTTCAGTAATCGCGAACAGAGCATGGGTGAAAGCGTCACCGCGATAAACGTCGATACGCCCACGGCGAAAGCTACGGTCAAACCGAACTCGAAGAAAAACCGCCCCACCAAGCCGGTCATGAAAGCCACGGGAACGAATACAGCCCCGATTGCCAGGGACGTGGCAATGACGGCAAAGCCGATTTCTGCAATCGCCACGCCGGCAGCCTCCATACGAGGCTTCCCCTCCTCCATGTGCCGGTACGAATTCTCCAGCACAACGATCGTGTCGTCGATGATCATGCCGACGGAGATGGTCAACGCCAGCATCGACATCATGTTCAGCGTAAAGCCCATCAACGCCATGAACGTGATTGTCGAGATGACCGTGGTGGGAATGGTCACAGCGGCAATGAACGAACCGCGGAAGCTGCGCAGGAAAAACACGATGACAACCACGGCCAGGATTCCGCCACGGAGCAACTCCTTGCGAGCTTCATCGAAACTCTCCTGCACGTACCGCGACAGATCCTGGGCGATCGTCAGCCGGTAGTCCTCTGGGAGGCTTTGCCGCACCTGCTCGATGCGATGCTTGACGGCGTTGGCAACAGCCAGCGTATTGGAGCCCGATTGTCGCCGAATCAGGAGCGATACGGCCCGCCTCCCGTTCAGCCTGGCCAGACTGCGGTAATCCTCCAAACCGTCCTCGACCCAAGCCACGTCCGAGAGCCGAATCGGGGTCCGACCTCGCATGGCGACGATCAGATCCTCGAAGTCCTCCACTCGCTCGATTTTACCCTTCGTCTTGACGATAATCTCTCGCTGATCGGTCTCGACGCGTCCGCCGGGCGGTTCCAAGTTCTCTTCTTGCAGGCGGTCGATAACATCCTCAGCCGTCAGGTTGCGGGCACGCAGATCGTCGGCCCGCAGCCAGATGCGGATTTCGCGTTCTCGGTCGCCCACCAGCCGAACGTTGCCCACGCCGGACACACCTTCGATACGGGGCTTGATCACGTCGTCGGAATACCGTGAAAGCTCGCCAATCGACACGGCCCCGGACAAGACAACGGCGATAATGGGCGACGAGTCGGGATCGAATTTCTCGATAATTGGCGGGTCGATCTCCAATGGCAAGTCACCGCGGATCGATGCCACCTTGTCACGCACGTCCTGGCTGACGATATCGATGTCTTCTTCCAACTCGAATTCGATGAAGATTTGTCCCAGACCTTCGGTGCTTTCGGATCGCAGCGTCTTGATGCCGCTGATCGTATTGACGGCCTCCTCGATTACGTCCGTGACCTCGGTTTCCACCGTCTCCGGATCGGCCCCTTCGTACGGCACCGTCACGGTCACGATTGGAAAGTCGACATCGGGAAACAGGTTCACCCCCATCCGGCTGTACGATGCCAATCCGAAGACGACCAGCGACAAGATCATCATCGACGCGAACACCGGGCGAGCGATGGAGGTTTCGGCAATCTTCACTGCGTCTGCTCCTCCTCACGCATCT
>JADHUC010000308.1 GCA_016784735.1 Pirellulaceae bacterium
TGTTTGTTCTTGCCGAACCGTTTTGGCATCGCAGTTGCTAATCTCAGCAGCAGTTCTTCAATCTTTGTTTGGCCGAAGCCACATCCCTGCTGTTCTCTTCGCCGAAATGGAGTTCACTATGGCTGATCAGTCCTGCTGCCGCTCCGGAGTTGACACGCGTATTGACCTGCTGCCCTGGGCAGATCCGTACATCGTCCAATTGTTTGCCGAGGCCGGCTTGGTCGGCGACGCCCCCGAGCCGGAATCGCCGCTGCGAGCCGCTTGGCAAGTTACCCGAACGGCGTGCGGCCCCGATCTCCAAGCTGTGTTCTACACCGAGACGCGGCGGATCAGGTCGAGACGCGGCAGTCGTCCGGTTTTTCGCAAGCGTAGAACTGAACCTGCACGCTCGTTGGCTCGCTCGAAGGCGCCGGCAGTTTGATCTCCAGCCCCGCCCCGAACGTTTCGACCATCGACTGTTTGATCCTCACAATGGGCCCGTCGATCTGATCGGTCGTGAGTTCGGGGATGCGTTCCAGAGGTGGACAAAAAGCAATGTGAAGGTTCTGCTGCCGCTGGCCCACGGCAAAATCGCAGCGTGCCACACCATACACCACCTCCACGCCGTTCTCTTCTCTTGCCCGCGTAATCCGCTGCAAGACGCTCGACGACAGCAACTCGAAACCGTCGTCCTCTGTCGCCTCTTCAAGCGTGGCCGTTGTGTGCGGTGCGACCGCCGAATGCTCATGCGCCGGCTCGTCGATCGCGGACGGAGATTCCTCGATCTGAGGCCCGTTGTCGCCATTACGTGCCCGATCTTGTCGAGCAAGGCGACGGTAGTAGGGAGACCACCCGATAAACTCGCCAGAAACGAGAAGACACCAGAAAACGACCAACGGCACCGTGGCCGAACCGGGCAACGACAAGGACGCGGCCAAGCAGATCACTCCTAAGGAAAGGACTACGTCGAGAACAAGTTCACTGCCGCGCGCGGACACAGTGTCAGAACCGGACACGCGACGCCATGCACCTCGCACGACAGCGACCAACATTGTCATCACGGCCGCAAGAACGATCAGAGTCCCTGGTGCCAGCGGTTGCTCGAACGCCCCCACCAAGCGCCGAACCAGGAAAATGCCGGACAAAGCCAGCAGAAACCCGGCAGATGCGAGAAGGACCAGCCGGACCAACAGGAGTTGCTCACGTGACACAGCCTGGTCGGACCACGTGACAGAACCGATTGAGCGAGCTTCCATGGCGAACACCTCGAACAAGTCAGGGCGGCGGATATGAAGTTCCTACAATCCGTTTGAGGAACAACTGGCGTCACCTACACGATAACGGATTGACGCAGTTCGGGGCCAGTCCGCATCGGACAATTCGTGGGCAAACGATACAGGCTTACGGTCATTGGGTTTCCACCGTGGACTGACTCGCCGTATACTAATGGGCTGTTCAGAGACACGTTCATGGGACGGATTTCTGCGTCCTTCGAAGGAACGGGGATGGCCCAAGAATCCCGTTCGCAAGGGCTCGATGGGTCAATCTGAACAACATGTGATCCTCGGACACGATCGACCTGGAAAGGAATCAACATGCCGGCCGACTGGGGCGATGGGCCGCAACGGTTTCCGACCACCTCTTGGTCTCTGGTGGCTCTGGCGGGCAAAGAAGCCGACCAAGCCGCTCGGGAAGCTCTCGGACAACTGCTTGCTCGCTACCTCCCGGCACTCCGCGCCCACCTTGTGTGCTCGAAAAGGATTGCTCCAGACAGAGCCGATGACGTGGTCCAGGACTTCGTGGCAAAGAAGATACTCGAACGAGACTTGATCGCTCGCGCCGACCGCGATCTCGGCAAATTCCGCACGTTTCTTCTGACGGCGCTGGACCGTTTTCTGCTGAATCAGATCCGTGATGCCGGTGCCAAGAAACGCGCCGCCGGCGAAGGTTCCGAGGCTCTCGGAGAACGGGCCGAATGGGTATTATCCGACTCCGGACCGTCCGATGCGTTTGACGTGGAGTGGGCACGTGGCGTGCTGGCCGAGGCGGTCGGGCGGATGCGAGATCATTGCGAGAGTTCGGATCGCATGGAGGTCTGGGGAATCTTCGAATTGCGCATTCTCGCCCCGATCGTGCAAGGCACGGAACCGGCGGATTATCGCGAACTGGTCAAACGCTTTGGCCTGCGTTCGCCGAGCCAGGCATCGAACGTGTTGATGACGGCTAAACGGATGTATGAACGCGTGCTGCGCTCCGTGGTCGCCGAGTACGCGCGCGACGAACGGGAAATTGACGAGGAGATCGGCGAATTGCGCGGAATCCTTGCTCGATCAAGTCGTACTCTGGTGCAACCCCTTTGCTGATCATGAAACACGAAGACCTTTCACAAGCCGATCCCGTGTCGCTGGCCGACTTGATGGACTGCCGCAGCGACCATGAGGAAACCTGGTCCGCGGGCGACTTGGAAGCGATCCTCGAACATCAGCTCGCTGCCGACGTGCAGTTCGATCTGGAACGCTTCGATGAGGCTGTAGGATTGGACTTGCCTGAAATGCTCCGGTCGGCCGAAGGCCCGCCCATCCGCAGCTTCCGCGACCTGTTCGAGCATCCACAGCCGTCCATCGAGCTGCTCGACTTGACGCGGCGGTTCGCAAAGGCGTGTCGTTCGCGAGGCGATAGCCCGTTGCCGGCGGAGATTGCAACCATCCTGTATCTGGCAAGCATTGCTGCGGCCATGATCAAGCGCAACCATCGCCTTACCTCGCTGGCCGACGAGGCATTGCGTAACGGATTCGACTGGGCCCTCGACCAAGGTTGGCTGGACGAATCCACGGGGCGGCTTTTGCGTCAGGGTCGTGAAGCTCTGGAATCCCACGGATTAGAAAGTGATGTCTGACGGCAGTTGTCCAAACCGCGAACGACTCGTGGACTACCTGGCGGGTGTGTTGCCCGACGGTGCTGCCGATGCCGTGAACGCTCATGTGGATAGTTGCCAGGATTGCCAATCCGTTCTGCATACGCTCAACGAGGACGGCGATACGCGTCGCCCTGGCGTGGTTCCGCCGCCGGTCGGCGGGCTGCCCGACATATCGGCTTGCGAACCGGCGATCCAAGGTCAATTGGCCGAATACAAGCTGCTGGAGAAGCTCGGCCGAGGCGGAATGGGCGTCGTCTACAAGGCCCTGCATACCGAATTGGATCGAGTCGTCGCCGTCAAAGTCTTGCCGCTTGGGCAAGTGGACAACGAGCAGGCAGTAGCGCGTTTCAAGCGGGAAATCAAGGCGGTTGGCCGACTGGATCATCCCAACATCGTCCGAGCCTATGACGCGCGAGAGAGTAGCAGAACGCACTTTCTGGTCATGGAACTCGTCACGGGCATGGATCTCGCACATCTGGTCCGCCATCTCGGGCCGTTGCCAATCGGCGATGCCTGCGAGCTTGTCCGTCAGGCGGCTTTGGGATTGGACTGCGCCCATCAGCAAGGGCTGGTTCACCGCGATATCAAGCCGTCGAATCTGATGGTGTCCGACGCAGGAGTAGTGAAGATTCTCGACATGGGGCTCGCCCGGTTTCGCACGCTCCAGCCCGCCGACGGCGAGATGACGATGAGCGGCCAGGCTCTGGGCACGCCCGACTACATGGCGCCCGAACAAGTCAAGGATAGTCACGGCGCCGACATCCGCGCGGATCTGTACAGTCTGGGGTGCACGTTGTACTTTCTGCTAACCGGCCAGGCTCCTTTCAGCGGCGCAGCGTATCGGACGGCGTTCGACAAAATGACCGCGCACGTCCACCAATCCGTTTCCCCTGTGGTCCATTTTCGCAGCGAGGTGCCGGACGGACTGGCCAAGGTTCTCGATAGGACGCTTGCCAAGGAGCCGGACGATCGCTACGCGACGCCTGCCGAATTGGCCGAGGCTGTGACGCCGTTCGCCACGGGCAGCGACTTGCGGGCACTGGTAGCCGCAGCCGAAGGCCGATCCTTGACCCCACGGCCTCGCGCCGACGCGACTCGGCACTTGTTCGCACCGAGTGCGAAGAGCCGACGCATGCGTGGATGGTTAATCGGAATGGTGTTGGGCGTTTTGGCGTTGGTGATGCTAGCCGTTGCGATCGGCTATCGCCCGTGGCGCGATGACCGGCGGGGCCCGCAGCCGGTGCCGCCCGGTCCGGCGACGGCTGATTCGCCCGCCCCGGAACTTGACGGATGGATCGTGATGAGCTGGACGCTCCGTGGCACTGGCAAGCCGGACTTGTGGCTCTTCCGCCCTGACGGCAGCCAACGTGTTCAGCTCACCGACCATCCGCAATCGTTCGACGTGCATCCCAGTTTCTCACCTGATGGCCGGCGTATTGCCTTTATTCGCGGTGCGCAGTCCGAGCAATCGGCCAGCGTTTGGATATGCAGCGTCAACGGCGCAGAAGAACGAGAAGTCGTCTCGCCCGCTACCGCCGGCGAACGTTTTCTATCGCCCGTATGGCTTTCGAATTCGCGGGTTTGCTACACTCGCGATCCCATGCTCGACCGACGGCCGGACATGGAAGTCTGGGTGGTCGACATAGACGCGGGCCAGCCGGAAATGATGTTTCGCTTTCTTGACACGCCGACCGGCGGAAACGGAGTGGTTACCGATGTCTCCTCCGACCAAAGCCAATTGGCAGTAATCGCGCAAACGGGCTGGGCTTGGCCGATGTCCAACGTGTATATCACCGACCTGAAAGGGGAACTGGTCGAAACGTTATGGAAAGACGATCCGGACGATCGCAAAGATGCGCGAGTCTTGTGGTCCAGCGACCGTACTCGTCTCGCGTGGCATCACAACTTCACTCGCGGAGGTTTGGCCAACGCGTTTTACTACGGCGTCGGAATGGCCCAACTCGACGCCGAAGGCGCATGGAATTGCCAACTACAAACGAACCGCGAATTACTGGTCACTCCGTTGGCTTGGTCGCCGGACGGCACCCACCTGCTTTGCGCCCAGATGTCGTCGGACGAATCACGAGCGACTTTGATTCTGATGGACGATCAGTTTCAAACCGACCGAGAGCTGTTCGAACTGGAGACCCACGGCTGGCAACCAGGCCAACGCGATTTCGGTCGTCTGGCCGACTGGGCCATCGTCCCCGCCGATGTGGCGGTGCCGGGGGAGGATTAGCCAAGTCAGAAGAATGGAGGGTCGAGGTTAGACGATATCGGACGCGATCTCTTCTTGTTTCGGTCGCTCAGGCATCGAATAATAGACAGATGTGTTGCGGCCGTGATGACAAACATGATAGGGAGTAGCCAAATGCCGTCTCCATTTCCGGGCATGGATCCCTACATCGAAGAAGGCGAGTGGGAGGACTTCCATCAGGGATTCGTGGCGGAACTGGCCGCCGCCCTGGTGCCTTGCGTCCGCCCTCGCTATGTCGTGCGCAAAGAACGCCGCGTCTATGTGGAGCATCCGCTGGCCGATGACGACCGGCCCATTCGCAGCGATGTGGCCGTTTTGTCCCACGACAACGCAATGGCCGCACCGGAACAGCCTGCGGCAGCGTTGTCGACGGCGACGCCCGTTGTCGTCAGCCTTCCGGCACCGGAGGAGCGACGCGAAGCTTTCCTCTCGATTCGCGAGTTCTCGTCGATGGAAGTGGTTACGGTAATCGAACTCCTGTCGCCCAGTAACAAACGCTCGGGCGGTGACGGACGGCGCGAGTACCTTCGGAAGCGCGAAGAGATCTTGAGCACCGACACGCATCTAGTCGAACTGGACTTGTTACGCGGGGGACGGCGACTGCCCACCGTTGATCCGTTGCCCCACGGCGATTTCTTCGCGTTCATCTGCCGCACCCAGCGGCGATACAAGGCCGAAGTATACGCCTGGGGACTAAGGCAACCGTTGCCACCCATCCCCATTCCATTGGCTGGCGACGACCGAGACGTCCAATTGGATCTGCAGGCCGTGTTTACCGCGACATACGACCGAGCCGGTTATGACTACTCGCTCGACTACTCGCGTCCCGTCCTTCCGGCACTCGATACGGCCGATACCGACTGGGTTCTGAGCCTGCTTGGCCGGTAGCCGATTATCGCCTTCCGCCCATGGTTGATCTGGCCCGAGTCACTAGCGCAGGTGTGAGTGCGGCATCCTCCCGCATCAATCTTCGAACAGGTCTTTGATCCGCACTATGTTGGCGAAGAGACGCACGTAGATGCGGCCGCCGTTGTAGACGTAGAGCGTGTCGCCCTGCCAAATCATCTTGCCGCGCCACTTGCAGGGCCCGATGTGTTCCAGTTCGCCATCGGGGCGTATGCGACAGAGGTCTTCGTCCACGAATAGCCAGCCGCAGCCGTCCGGCCCGCGCGTGAGGGGCGTGTCCCAGTATGGGCATATGCCGGTGAAGGGCTGCCCCTTGAAACGTTTCTCGAACGTTGGCTCGCCGGTGTTCAGGTCGAGACCGTAGATGAGTGTCTCGTGAGACTTGTTGCCGTACTGGTCCTCCTGCGTGAAACGCGAGACGCCGACTGGCGTACCGTCGCCCGCGACGAAAAGCTCGTCCGGGTTGACCTTGAAACCTAATGTGATCTCACGGACGATCTTCCGCTGCGCCACGTCGTACAGGAAGATGCTGCCCTTCCCCGGCGTCTCGGGCCTGCCGAGGCCGAGCGGATAGGTGAGGATGGCCACGTGCTCGCCATCGTTCACGAGGTACAGCCCCTGCACGGCCAGGTAGTCGAACCAGGGCGAGCGGAGCAGTTCCATCTCCTTGGTCTTGGGATCGAAGATGCCTACGCCGCCGCCGGGATGGTGCCGTCCGAATCGCCCGCCCATGAAAATGCGCCTGTCCGGGCCCTCGATGATATACTGCACCGCCTTCGCGCCCCCGCGATAGCGTTTCGGATTGACGTCGTCTTTCCAGTCCGCCGACCGCCCGATGCTGTAGGGCTGGTCGTGTATCCACTCGGCCATAAAGTTGACGTAGCCCGCAAAGAAGGTGCGGTCCTTCAGACGCAACATGCAGTACACGCTGCCAGGCGGGGCGCCGATCTTTCTGCTCTTGCCCGTTTCGGGATCGAACTCGAACACATCGCCGTAGAAGTTGCCCACGCCCACAAACGTGCCGTCGGGTCCGACCGCCAGACTCTTGGGCGAATTGGGCACCAGCGGCAGGCCCTTGATCTGCACGTCGTTCCATTCCGCCGCGTCTTTCTGTCGCCAGCGAATGGTGGCGATGCCGCCGTTCCAGTTGTTCGGCTCGCCGTTCTCCAGGTCGAACACCAGACCGAGCCCCTTCTCGGCCTCGTCGTAGGGCTTGTTGGCGTAACCCGAGACGCGCCACATATTCGGCCAAGGGCGGTTGCCGGGTAGTGTCGGACTCTTGTCCGGCTCGGGGAGTGGGACGGGTTTGCCCTCGGCGTCCATCTGCGGCTTGCCATCCTTGAGCAGGTATTGGCCGAAGAAGATGTTTCCTTTCTCTGTGCGGCGAACGCCATTGCCTTTGCCTGCAGGTGCTGGTTGACCTCGCTCGGTGTCAAAGAAGTTCTCGGTGCGTCCGGTGTCGGCGTTGATGACGGTCAGGAACCACCGGCCGCGGTTCGCAATGCCGCAGTAGACCCACGGCTCTTCGACCTCCATCGTATAGACACCCCAAAAGGTGCCGCGTCCAGAGGGCTGACGGAATACCGTGTAGCGGTTGGCGGCAGGGTCAAACACGCTCACGTAGCCGCCTACCTCACCCATGTAGATGCGACCATTAGGTGCCAGCACCGTCTTGTAGGATTGATTGTGCGCGGTAGCGATCTTCTCATACGAGTTCGTGCGCGGGTCGTAGCGGGCGAGGCTTGAGGGATTGGTCTTCACCTCGAAAAGGTACATGTTGCCGTCGGGATGGAAGAAGTGGTTCGTCGTGATCCCGCCTAATTTGCCGCTCTTGGTACGGCGGATCTCGCCCGTCCCCAGGTTCACGTCGATAAGGCTGTGCGACGTATCCTCCCATTCGTGCGACCCGATGCCGTAGCCATTATTCGTGCCGTATTCGAGGAAGAGGTGCGTTTTGCCGGTATCCGGGTGCCGGTAGCACGTGGCGGCGATCAGTCGGAGCACCTTGAGCGGCGTGCCGCAGTCCTCGACGGTGAAGTTGGAGTTCACCGTTCTCACGTCCGCGGCCTGTGCGAGCGCGGTCATCAGAAGCATGACCGCCTGGGCCACGAGAGTCAGCGCGAAGACATGTGCAGGGCGGTTGCGTCTCATTGAACCACCTATTCAAGCCAAGTGAAATGCATCCATAACGACTATTTCCAGGTCCGGCGAATCAGCATCACCATGTAGCTGGCTCCATGGTGCCACCGGTCCATCCGCGCGATTGTACGACCTATGGCGCGCGATTCAAGCATGGCGTTGCGGACGGCCTTCCCGGCGCGTCTGCAAGTGGTCGCAGAAAACCATCGTTCGGTCCGTTTTATCGACGAATACCTCTTTTGAGCGAGATTGACTCGTTCAATCGGTCTGGGCTTGGCCAATGCCCAGCGTGTATATTACCGACCGCCAAGGGCGGTTGCTGGAGGCGCTTGGCAAGACAGTACGGCTACAGGAGGTTCGGCCATGTTCCTCGACTCGTTCACTCCCCCATGTAGTAACAAGATCTTTCGTTTCCGGTTTCTTGTTGCGACAAGCGTCGTGCTGCTGCTTGGTTGCATTTCGGATCAGAGTCGGATCTCCGATGAACTGACGCTGCAGCAAATGGACGCTCTAGGGGGCGCTCCGCCAACGCTCGTCGGAATTGAGAATCAGGAAGAAGCGCTCCTGAAGGCGGCTCAGCAGGGTGACGTCATCACGGTCCAGGGCTTGCTGGGAAGCGGTGTTGATGTGAACACCAAGGACGGTTTCGGACAGAACGTCCTGCACTTTGCCACGCAGTGGGGAAACGTGGATGTGGTGAAGATCCTGGTCGAGAAGGGAGCGGACGTGAATGGCAAAGGAGGCGCCGGCGAGACGGC
The DNA here is from genome assembly GCA_016784735.1 of Pirellulaceae bacterium. Taxonomy (GTDB): domain Bacteria; phylum Planctomycetota; class Planctomycetia; order Pirellulales; family Pirellulaceae; genus JADHUC01. The sequence continues at coordinate 8,957 of JADHUC010000308.1, forward strand.
TCTCCACCAAGCGGCCGAGGGCAAGTTTACGAAGATCGCGCAGTATCTTCTGGACCACGGCGCGACGGTAGACGCCGTGGACAACGAGAGCAAGACGCCGCTGCACTACGCAGCGTGTTTTGACGCGTTGGAAGCTGCATCCCTTCTGATCGATAGGGGAGCCAACGTGGGGGCAAAGGACAACTACGGTCCTCAGCCCGGCCTGACGCCGCTGCACTGGGCGGCGTCCGACGGCCATACGGAAATGGTGGCTCTACTGCTCGACAAGGGTGCAGACGTCAACGCCGCGGACAATGCCGGCAAGACGCCCATCTGCTACGTCGGCGGCGAGCGGAGCAACAAGGAAACGCTTCTGCTGCTTGTCGATCGTGGAGCGGACGTGAAAAGCAAACGCGGCAGTATCGCCCTCCAACAAGCCCTCTGCTGGGATTGGGACGAGTTACCACAGCGGCTCATCGAGAATGGCGCCGATGTTAACGAACGGGATTCCATGGGCAGAACCGCTCTCTATTGGGCGGCCTACAAAGGCAAGACCGAGTCGGTCAAGCTGATGTTGGAAAAAGGCGCGAACGTCAACGCCCGCGATACGGCCGGCAAGACTCCGCTGCACGCCGTTGCCGACCGCGAGAGCGGGTCAGACGAGATCGGCAAGGAGATAGCCAAGCTGCTGCTCGATGGCAAGGCGGGACTGGCTGAGAAGGACGATTTCGGAAGAACTCCCCTACACGTTGCCACGTCATCGGCGCGGGACTTGGGCGTGTCGCTGTTGCTGATCGAACGCGGAGCCGACGTTAACGCAAAGACCGAAGCCGGGCGCACGCCGCTGTTCGGTGCAGCGATCAGAGGCAAAAAGGGAATTGCGGAATCGCTCATCGCCAAAGGAGCCCAGGTAAACGTTGCCGACGAAGACGGGGTGACTCCCTTACACGAGGCGGCTGGTGCCACGGCGGGAAAAGACGTAGCGATTCTGCTCCTTGCGAAGGGGGCCGACGCGAACGCAAAGGACAAGGATGGCCGAACGCCGCTGGCAATTGCCCAGGAGAGCGGTCTCAACGAGACTGCGAAAGCTCTGGAAGAGGCCAGCAAGAAACCAAAGCCTACCGCGGCAGCGAAACCTACCGCGCCACCGAAGCCCGTCGAGAAACCGGAGCCTACCCCGCCGCCAAAGCCCGCCGAGCAGGCAAAGCCCAAAAGTACACCAGAGCCTGACGCGCCGCCAAAGCCTGCCGAGAAACCAGAGCCTACGCCGCCGAAGCCCGCCGAGCCACCAAAGCCCAAAAGTACACCGAAGCCTACTGAGAAACCAAAGCCGACGGGGACGGCGCAACCTGCCGAAAAGCCAAAGCCTACCGCGACACCGAAGCCTGATGCGACGCCGAAGCCCGACGAGGAGCCAAAGCCTGCCAAGAAACCGCCGGCTCCTGACAAACCACCACCTGCTGAGAAGCAACAACCTGCCGGAAAACCAGCGTAGGCCCTGGATCGGAATGGAGACCTTCGGTCAGCGGCGCGGCCCGGTCGGGAGACGCGGGCCACAGCAAGGCGGAGACTCTCAATATGGTGATGCGCCGAGTATAATCCAACACTGCGGATTGCCGAGTTCCGGACAGTGCCTGGTAATGGGGAGGCGAGCTATGATTTCACACATCAATCGTTTGACATTGGCGACGGCATTCACGGTGTGGTCGTGTCAGATCGCACGGGCCGAGGTGCGTATCGAGCAGCAAGTCGAACCCGGCAAGACGTTCATGCTGTCCGACGGGACGTCCTACGAGGCGGGTGAGCGGTTCCTGGTGAACGATCAGCACCAAGTCCCTGACGACATGGTAGTTCAGGGCGATACCGTTGTCCTGAAAGCCGTGGGCGACGGCCTGGATCAGGCCACACAAGTGCGGTGGCGAATTGAACAAGGCTGGGGCAAGCCAAGACTGACGGTCGATGCCGACGATCCACGGACCGTGCGTTTTGCGGCGGACGGCTACGGTATCAATGAGATCGCCTTCGACGCCGTGATCGACGGGCATCGCGTGAGCCGGCAGACACAGGTATTTGTCGAGTTCTCGACCGACAACATGCTAGTCTCGAAGGAAGAAATCTCGTTCCCGCCGGATGTCGACCGGAACCAATTCGTCAAGCCGGTGGATCAGCAACTGACGGATCATCGCGAGCAGGTCACGGCGCGCAACCCGAAGACCGGTCGGCTGATCACGCTGTGGCAAGTCAAGTTCGGCGGAGGCGACGCTTGTCCGATGGGCGTGGGCGTGATGGCCAGCGACGATCACGGCATCACGTGGAAAGACAAACGCTACCTATACCTGCACCCCAGCGACAACAGCGGATGGGGCAGTCTCTGCTGGAATCCTGCCGGCAACGACGGCCGGGGAGAATTTCTGCTATGGACCTGTTCGCACGTGCGCAGTGTCGACAATCGCATCATGCAGTTTCGATCGCGCGACAACGGCGAGACGTGGCAGCACGTCGGTGATTTTCAGCAAGCGTTGGCAAACGCGTTCGGCGTGCCGAATGGTCTCTTGACATATTTTGGCGTCAATCGGACGATTCGCACTTCCAGCGGCGTGCTGGTGGTACCCATGATCTGCCAAGGATACTCCCGCACGATCCGCAGTGTAGACAACGGCCGGACGTGGCACGCCGGTAACCTGGACAACACTTTCCCCCAAGGCAACGAGGACGCGCTGGTCGAGACGATCGACGGCGGCCGCTTGATCCTGATGGCCCGACCACGCGCCGCGGGTCACAACCGCCGTTTCGAAAGCACCGACGAGGGCAAGACCTGGGCCGCAAAACAAGACACCACTCTACCGACCGCTGTAGTCAACTTCGGCCTGGACAAGATCGTTGAAGCCGGCACACCCGAACACGGACGCGTCGTCTATTCGGCCGCCGCCACACGCGTTGGACCCCACAAAGGACGCCAACGGTTCGTCGTCGCGATCAACCGCGATCAGATCGGCGTCCCCCGCGACCAATGGGATGTCCGCCTACTGTGGGACGCTTCATGCAACTACTCCGACATCCTCTACGTGCCCGACGACAAGAGCCTGTTGGCAACCGTGGAAACCGTGAACCCCGGCGTAACCAGCCACAGCTATGCGGCCATCCGTTACTTCAAGATGTCGCTGCGATACTGGCGTACGTTGCCCTCGTACCCACCGTCAGACGGGCGATGAACGTCGTGGCCGTCGAGTTGCGCTGCGGGCCGTTGGAGTTCACGCTTTAGCGTGTCGTGTTCTCTTCCGTGTCCAGAAAGACACGCTAAAGCGTGAACTCCAACGGTACAGGTTACGCCAGCCCTACTTCTTTGGCCCAACCAGTTCCACGACGTTGCCGTCCGGGTCGCGAACGACCGTCAGAAAGACGCCCGGCGCCAGGTTCTCGGGCAACTCGACGGGGCACTTGGCGATGGGTTTCACGCCTGCTTTCTTCAGTCGAGCCATGGCCGCGTTGGTGTCGTTGATCGAGATTGTCAGGTAGCTGTAGCCCAACTGCGAGTGGATGAAAGAGTTGTCGCTTTTCTTGCTTTCCACTGCTGGGACTTCCATAAGCTTCAATCGGGTCGCCGTTTTCTCTTCGCCCAGGACCAGCACGCGGATGTCCAGCGGTTGCCGATTGGTTAATCCACCGTCCGTGGCCAAGGCGGCCGTTACCTTGAAGCCCTTTACCTCCGTGAAGCCGATCGCTTTCGTGTAGAACTCGACAGATTTCTCGACATCGCTGACCACGACGCCCAGGTCGATCGTGGTCCGCGCGAATTCTCCCTCGGCCAGGCAAGACCGTGGAGTGGCCGCTACAAGCAACGTGGTCACAAACAGGGCCGCAAGGCCGGCGGATAGCATGCGCGTCGTCATTGGTGTTCTCCTCTGGCAAAGAAACAGAAACAAGTATTCAACCTCAGGCAGGCACTTTCCCTTGTCACGAGCGGCACCCGCGTGCAAAGACTATTGTCCCTTGAAACACAGGCAATTCAAGGACCGAACGCGGCCAGTAAAGCAACTTCGCTGCGCACCATTTGATCATCACGCTCGATAGTCGGTACACTAGAAGGGGGCTCTCAGTAGAGGCGTATCCGTAGCCTTCAGCGAGGCAGACCATGAGACGAACAGTGATTCTTGCGATCGTGGCACTCACCTTTCTGTTGTTCGCCGGGACGACCGCTGAGGCGAGGAAATGGACTGATAATACGGGTCAGTTCTCGGTCGAGGCCACGGCAATTGAAATCAGGGACGACAAGGTCCTGCTGATGAGAGAGGACGGCAAGGTCTCGCAGGTCTCGATTACCCGGCTGAGCAAGGCGGATCAGGAGTACCTTGCTGTGCTGAAACAACTGCAGGGAACCTGGCATGTCACATCGGCCATGGCAAACGGCCAATTGGTCCCCAAGGAGTTTTGGGAGAAGAAACACGTTATCACGGGTAACAACGTCGTCGTGACACAGCATTCCGGCGAGACGATCCTTCTGGAAATCGAAATCTATCCCGCGAAAGCCCCCAAGCAGATCGACGCCGTTGCGCAAGTCGAAGACAAGGCCATTTTCATCCATGGGATCTACGCGGTGGATTCAAATGAATTGAAGCTGTGTTTTGGCCAGCCGGGCAAGTCGCGGCCTGGAGAATTCTCGACCAAGGAAGGTGACATGCAAAGCCTGGCGGTTCTCAAGAGAGTTCCCCGCGAAGCCGCCAAGGGGCCGTCGACACCAGGTTCCCAAGCTCCGCCTGTGGACCCGTCTTCGCAAGGCTCTGCTCCGCAGTAGGATCGCAAGTACAATGAGGCCTGAAGCCATGCAAAACGCTCGTTTCGTTCTTCTCGCCTGGGTCGGCCTTTGCGGTTTCTGGTCTTTGTGGTCGCAAGTCGTCGGAGCTGAACCCGTGCCCGAACGGCTGTCGGACGAATGCCGGGACGTGTTGGCTCAACTGGATGGGACGATCATCGTCTCATGCCTTGAAGGGCGGGTACAGGTGCTTCGCGATCGATGGGGCGTGGCTCACATCTATGCGGAGAGCCAGGATGATTTATTTTTCGCTCAAGGATTTGTCGCGGCGCAGGATCGGCTATTTCAGATCGATATGTGGCGGCGGATTGCCGTGGGTGAAACGGCCGAAGTGCTCGGCCCTGATTCGCTGGTGCGAGACCGGTTTGCCAGGCTGCTGAGATACCGTGGCGACATGGAGACGGAATGGGCCAGCTACGCACCTGATACGAAGCAGTTGGTCACGGCCTTCACCCGAGGCATCAACGCTTGCATCGACCAGCTTGGCGACCGGCTGCCCATCGAGTTCCGAATCCTCGGCTACCGGCCTAAGAAGTGGAAACCGGAAGATTGCCTGGGGCGGATGTCGGTACTCGCCGTCGCCTTCAACCTGCGGCGTGAGGTCGCTCGGGCCGAATTGGTGGCTGCCGTCGGCGTCGAGCAGGCTCGCCAGGCGATGCCGACAGATCCGCCGGTGGATTTCGCCCCGCTCGATGGTGTTGATCTTTCGGGGATCAATCAGTCGCTGCTGGACGGCTACAACGCCGTCATCTCGCCGGTGAGTTTCGAGCCGAACGAAGAGGGCAGCAACAACTGGGTTGTCGATGGCTCGCTATCGGCGTCCGGCAAACCAATGTTGGCCAGCGACCCGCATCGTAGCATTGCGCTGCCGTCGTTGCGTTATCTGGTTCATTTGAACGCGCCCGGCTGGAACGTGATCGGCAGCGGCGAACCGGCTTTGCCCGGGGTGGCCATCGGCCATAACGAACGCATCGCGTGGGGCTTCACCGTTGTATTGACCGACCAGGCCGATTTGTTCGTCGAAGAGACCAGGCCGGACGATCCCAACCAATACAAAGTCCGCGACGGGTGGGAGCAGATGACCGTCCGTCGCGAACCGGTATCCGTAAATCGCGGTAATACGCTCGAAACCGAATACATCGAGCTTCGCTACACTCGCAACGGCCCGGTGATCTATGAAGATCCAACACGTCGGCGGGCGTACGCCTTGCGTTGGATGGGCAGCGAGCCGGGAACTGCCGCGTATCTATCGTCACTGGCAGTCGACCGTGCCCGTAACTGGAAGGAATTCCTCAAAGCAGTCGAAGGCTGGAAGGCCCCCTCGGAGAACATCGTCTATGCTGACGTGGATGGCAACATCGGCTGGATTGCGGCGG
>JADHUC010000309.1 GCA_016784735.1 Pirellulaceae bacterium
CGATGCCCCGCGGGACATCGTCGTCCGGGCGAAGGTGGAAAGCACCACCGGGAACATCGATCTCACGGCCGACAGCGACGGCAGCGGCACCGGCGGCGTGTGGATCGACGAGGCTCCTACGCCGGACGCCAAGCTGAGTTCGGCTGCCGGCGTTAGCTTGACCGGGTCCGATCTGATCACCGGTCATACGGGGACACAGGAAAGCACACTGATCGATGCAGACGGCACCAACAACCAGATCGAAGCCGCAGGAAATGTCACTCTTCAGCGACAAACTGCGAATGTTCCCGTAGGTGCCGACGTCGTGATTGACGGCCACATCAAGACGACGGCCGGCGGCGGAATTACGGTGAACGCTGAAGACACCAGCGGCGAGATCCTGCTGGGGGCCAATCTGACGGCTGCGGCGAAGATCGATCTTCAGGATCCCGTGTCGCTGACCGGTGGCGTGACGTTGGCGGCTAACGATATCGATTTCGATGCGACGTTGGATGGCGGTTTCGATCTGGTCCTGGCCGACTCCGGTACAACAACGTTCACCGGCGCTGTGGGCGGCACAACGCCAATAGGCGACGGAGTGGACGCGGCGATTACGATCAACTCCACCGGCACGACGGAGTTCGTGAGCACGCTGCGGACGCGCGAGGGCATCGTGCAGGCCAACGGCGCAGGCGTGGTGACGCTCCGCCAGGATGTGGACGTGCTGGAAGGCGATACGGGCAGTAACTTCCAAAGCGGCGTGGTGCTGGACGGCTTGACATTCACTTCGGCGGGCACGGTGACCTTGGGCAGCGCCACGGCCAACGAGGATGGCCTCACGATTTCCGGAGCTTTGGTGACGATCGACACGTCGGCGGCGAACAAGCAGGTGACGGTCAACGCGGACACGGATCTCTCGTCGCCACTGACGATCAGCACGGGCAGCGGAAAGATCGAATTGAACGGCACCATCGACGGCAACCACGCGGTGAACCTCGACAGCACGGGGACCACCGACATCAACGGGGTAATCGGCGGCGACGTGGCCGTGGCCAGCCTGACGACCAACGCGGGCGGGACGACGGAGATTGGCGCCAATATCAGCGCTCAGGGCAGCACGCAGACGTACAACGACCCGGTGACGCTGACGGCCAACGTGTCGCTGACCGATTCGGGCGGCGGGATTACATTCGAGAAGACGGTGAATTCCGACGCTACGAGCCGGTCGCTGGCTATCAACGCTCCCAGCGGCAACGTGACGTTCAAGGACGACGTGGGAACGTCGGCCGCCCTGGTTAGCCTGGACGTTCAAAACGCGCAGGTCGTGACTCTCGACGACACGGACACCAATGGTACGGCCGGCATCAACATCGGCAGCGCAGCCGCGGTCACGCAGATCATTATCAACAGCACGCTTGACACGACCGACGGCGATGCCGCACTGAATGCCGGGGCAGTGAACCTGAACAGCGACAACATCGACTTCGGTGGCACGGTCACGATCGATACGGACGACGACGGCACCGACGGCACAATCGCGATCGGAGCGACCTCGGCGGCCGATATCGACGCAACTGCGGCTGGAGTCCAAGGATTGAATATCCGATCCGGCGACGCCGCAGTCACGATTCGTGGAGATGTGGGCAGCAATGTGCGGCTTGGCGCCGTGGACATCGATTCGACCAGTGGTACGGTCGCCATCAACGGCGATGTTTTCACGCGAAATGGCGAAGTCAATTTCGAGGGAGTCACGGGCGGTTCAATCAACGTGACTGCCAACGATGCCGGCGCGTTTCAGATCGACACGGACGACAATACGGATGGGACGCGCGGAGGCGACATCGTGTTCGGCGTGGTGGGACTGACCGCCGTTGATGGATCGAACGTCGATCTAATGTTCGATGCGACCGGCGAGGGAGCGGATCTGGACGGCGACATTGTCTTGAATACGGTCATCACGGCTGCAAGCGTTGGCTTTGATGCGGATGAGATTACCACTGGCGCGATTACGACCCGTGGCGGCGGTGGAGCCGGCAATTCAAACATCGATCTGAATGCCACGGCGCCGACCGGGACGGCGATCACTCTGAACGGGGACATTATCGACAGCACGAACGGTGGAACTGTCCCGGCGGGACAGATCAATCTAACGTCGGCCGGCGGCCGGATGCTGCTCAACAACGGCGGCAATCTGGTGACCATCCGTAGCGATGGCACAACGGACGCCGGCGTGACGATTTCCGCGCCGCTCGACGCTGCGGGCGGCGAGCCGCTGACGATCAATGCCGGGACCGATGGCGATGTCGATCTGAACCGGCCCTTGGGAGCCGCTGCCGGTGGGGAAATTGGGTTGACGACCATTGATGCCAGGAACCTTGACATCGACGCCAATTTCGAAGGCGCGGGACTGCGGGTAACGGCGCAATCAAGCGTCGAAATCGATTCGACCGACACGGGCGGCAGCGTCACAATTGACATGCGCGGAATTGATTCGTCTTTCGACGGGCCTGTGATTGACGCCGACAACGGTGGGACATCTCGAATCATCAGTAGCATCGGCGCCGCACCCAACCTCCTGTTCCGTTCGCTCGCTCCGGCGACAACCTACAACGTCGGCGACGGTGCAGGTGGTGTGACGACCGATGCAGTCGCCGCGGTGGAGGGAACAATCGGCCTTCTGGAAATCGGATATGACAACGCTCAGTTTGGTAATCCGGCCAATCAGAGTGGAACGATCAATTTCGATGGCGGTGCCGGCGGACTCACCGCCAACACAAATTTCACCGTTCAGGCCGGCGGTGCGACGGTGAATATCACGAACGGCATTACGCTGACCGGCGCAGGCGATGCCTTGACGATCAACGGCGCCAATGCGACGACCAACTCGCTGAACACGCAGACGATCCGAACGAACGAAGGCCAAATCGGCATCCATGACTCCGTACGTATCACCGCCGGAACGACGCTAACGTTGGACACCGAAAACGATGACGACGACGTGGGAGCGGACGCCTTCGTGACGGGCAGCATCACAGCCACGGGCGCGAACGCGAATTTGATCGTTGATGCTGGCAACGGCGCGATGACTTTCGGTACAGCGGGCAATGGAAATGTCATCGGTTCGGCGGGGACTCGCCTGGGTGATGCCACAGCGACAACTGCGGGCAACGTCACGTTGCACTCGACCGTCAACGCTCAATCGCTGACGCTGAACGGTCCCGGCGGCGACGCAAGATTCAATCGCGCAATCAACTTGGACGACGGCGGAGCCGGCGACGCGCTGGACATCAATAACAAGGCAAATGTAACGTTTGCCGATGCCGCCATGATCACGACGGCCAACAGCGGCGCGGTCAATATTGATGGAACCAGCACGGGGACGTTGACGATCGGTGACGGCAATCTCGACCTCGACGGCTCGTTCACGGAAGGTCAGTTTAACGCCGTCAGCATCGGCGCGGACATTGACACGACAAACGACAACGTTACGTTTGGCGACCCGGTGGTATTGACCGACAGCATTGACCTGAACACGACAGGAGCGACTGGGGGCAATATTCATTTCATGTCGACAGTTGGTACGGTTGGCAACAATCTTGATCTGGATGCCGGACCGGCTGGCGATGTGACGGTTGGTGGTGCGCTGTCGGGCGGCGGCAACTTGACCGTCCGTGACGGCAAAACCCAGTCGTATCAAACCATGACGGTCGATTCGTTCGACATTCAGGACGCAACAACAAGCGTTACGCTGGACGGTGCGGTGAACGTGACGGGTGCGGCTGATGTGGATGTGGATATCGATGGCGGTGCCGCGGCGACGTTCACGGCAAACGGCACTATCACGGCCGGCTCATTTGCGCTTGACGGTACGGGGACGGATGACGTGTTCAACTTCAACAAGACTGTGGACACAAACGACGCTGCCACCGGCGCGATCACAATCAGTCACGTGTCAAACGTGATCTTCGCCGACGACGCGGATGTCACAGCGGAAACGAGTCTGACGATTCAAAACGTCAGCACTGAAGTACAACTGGGCACAAACGTTGATTTCACCGCCGAAGCGGGTGACGTGGATATCAATAACACGGTAACGCTGATCGAATTGGCCGGCACGGGCGCGAATATCATTTCAGCTCGGGGCAGCGACATCGAGTTGGCGGCGATAACGGATTCCGGCGCGGTCGATGAATTGGAGATTAATGCCGACGGGAGCATCACGATCGATACAATCGTGCTGGATGATCAGCCAGACGTGCTATTGGACGTGAACCTGGACGAAAACGGCGGTGGCGGCACGTTCACCGGCAACACGCTGCAGGCCGGCCGGATGACGTTCGATGGTACGGGCACCGACGATGTGTTCAACTTCGACGGCACGGTCGAAACCACCGACTCGGCCACGGGTACGATCGTCATCAATCGGGCGGGCAACGTGAACTTCGCAGCCGATGCGGATGTGACCGCGGAAACGAACCTGACGGTCCAGAACGTCGCGGCAGAGGTTCAACTCGGCACCGACGTCGATCTGCTGGCGCAAGCAGGCGACGTTGACATCAACAATGCGGTGACACTGATTGACCTGGCCGGGACAGGCATCAATAGGATTACCGCTAATGGCAGCGACATCGAGCTGGCGGCGGTCAGTGACTCGGGCGCGGTTGATGAGTTTGAGTTGAACGCCGATGATAACATCACCCTGGACTCGGTAATTCTGGATGATCAGCCAGACGTGCTATTGGACGTGAACGTCGACGTGGACGGCGGTGTAGGGATGCTGATCGCCAACGCTCTGCAAGCCGGTCAGATGACCATCGACGGCACGGGCACAAACGACCCCTTTAATTTCAATGACAAACTGGAGACGACCGATCCGGCTACGGGAACGATCGTCATCAGCAACGCCTCCAACGTGAACTTCGGCGACGGAATCGGCACGAACGACGACGTGACGGCAGAGACCTCGTTGACGATTCAGAACGTCTCAAATCAAGTCGATCTGGACAGCAATGCGGATCTTTCGGCCGAGAACGGGGCTCTGCTGATCGCGACCAATGTGAACCGAATCAACCTCTCGGGGACGACCGGCACGAACAACGTCGTTGACGGCAATGGCGATGCGGTGGTCGATCTGGTAAAGATCGTGGGGACCAGCCCCGACTCTCTCACGATCAATGGCGAAGGCAGTGTAACCCTCGACACCGTCGATATCAATTCGATTCTGAACGTGAACTTCGACAACGACAACGACACGCAGAACGCGCAGCTTGCGGCCAACCGGATCGATGCAAACGAAGTGAACATCGACGGCGGCAACGACGACAACGACGATGCCAGTTTCAGCACGACGATCACGGCCGACACTGCCGACATCTCGTTCAACGATGTTGATGTATTGGACCTGGACGGCACTTTGACGGCGGCCACCGATATCACGGCGACTGACATCAGCACGCGGATCGACCTGGCCGGCAACGTCAACCTGACGGCCCAGGCGGGTGACGTGGATGCCGGGACCGACGTGAAGGGTATCTTCCTCAGCGGCAGCGGCGCCACTACGAACGTCGTGACCGCGACCGGCGGGTCGGTAGATTTGGGACCGGTTACCGACAGCTCGCCGAGTCTGTTCCAGATCAATGCCGACACCGACATCATTACGTCCTCGATCGCAATCGCGAACGTGCTCGACGTGAATCTCCAAGATGCGGGGCCAAGCACGCTGAACGCGGGCGGCCCGTGGACCGCAGGCACGGTCACCCTCGACGGCGCGCAGACCGGCGGCGCGGACGATGACACATTCAATTTCGCTTCGACCGTGAGTTCGACGACTGCCGGTATCACTATTCGGCAGGCAAGTGTCCTGGACTTCGACGGCGATGTCACGGCGGCGAACACGTTATTGATCGACGAAGTTGCGACGAAGGTCGATCTCGCGCAAGTCGTCGATCTCGTGGCCACGGTGGGCAACACGACGATCGACGGCCCGATTGATCTGAGCGGCGCGACGGGAATCAACAGGATCACATCGGTGGCCGGCAACGTTGATCTACAAGAACCGTTGACCGACAGCGGAACCCCGGCGGAGTTGGAAATCAACTCGGCGGGCAACGTGACGGCCGTGAGCACCGCGATCAGCAATCTGCTCGACATCAATTCCGACACCGACGATAACCAATCCGGTTCGATCGAAGCGACTGGAACGCTTGGCGCCGGAACGGCCGATCTGAACGCCGCGACGGGAATCGGCAACGCGTCGGTTCTTTCGACGGCGGTGGCCAGTTTCGACGACATCATCAACGATACCAGCGGCAATATCAACATCAATAACTCGCTCGCGTCCGACGTAACCGTCGATGAGCTTTCGCTTGCCGGCGGCGGCAATATCACGTTCAGCCAATCCGGCGGTGGCAGCATCAGCTTCACGACCGTCAGCACGGCAGGCGACGGCACACCAGCGGACACGGAAGACAACATTATGCTGGCCAACACTGGCGGCGACCTGATCATCGGCGGCAACTCAGTGACGGCAGACGGGAAGGGCGACATCCGGTACACCACCCTGACATCGGGCGACATCCGGCTCGCCGGATCGACAACGGCCTTTGACGATGACGTCACCATCACCGCAGCCGGAGCGGTCCTGGACGGGGACGCCAGCGCCGCCCAAGACATCTTTGCCGCCGATCTGGTTGTGAGGGCCGGCTCGGGCATTGGCACCAGCAGCAATCCGCTTGAGACACAACTACAGAACGGTGGGGCTGCCGGACATGTCGAAGCCAACGGAGGAGCCGGCGGTGTTCACCTGGTCAACACTGGCGATCTGGTTGTCGGCGGGATCGGCGCCGGGCTGGTAGACACCAACGGCGATCCGGTGGCTGTTACGGCCAACGGCGGTGGCATCGGCATCGAAGTGATGAGCAACCTGGACGTTGATTCGCCGATTCGCGAACTCGGCGGCGGCGACATCGGCCTCACAGCGAGCGCTGATCTGACCGTCAAGAATAGCGTTGCGGGCAAAATGGCTTCGGAATTGGAAGTGGTCGGAGCGGGCCGGATTCGCGTCACCGCGGGCGGCATCGTGTCGCTCACCGCTCCGGCGGGCGAGTATGTGATCGTTCGCACCGCCACGGGTGAAATCGTAAATGTGCCGGCGGTGTTGGCCGTCACGCCCATCGATCACGGCGGTTCGCACGTAACGTCCGGGGGATTTGCGGAGATCGACGTGACGGTCGGCGATCCGGCCGATTTTGCCGAGGAGAACTTCCGTATTGTCAATGACTGGAACGATTTTCCGGGTAACAAGCCAATCGACGACCATCCGATTCCCGGCAACGCCGCGTCGAATCCGGCCGCTCAGCACGACGCCGGAACGCATCGCTTTTCGCACACCTATTCGCTCGGTAATCCAGATCCCAAGAACCCGGCAGCGAAGATTCCGGTCGACGTGACGGTTCGCTACGACCCGCGGCCGGGCAGTGTGATCGAAGCGATCGAATTCTCTGCTGCCGGATTCAAGATCGAAACCACGGTCCGGGTGGAACTCACTGTACCAGGCGAGGGTCTGATCGCCTTTATCAAAGTTGAGAAATCGGAAGTTGTCCCAGTCGAGTTGCGCAGGTCGGGTGGCGGTTATGTGATCGCATCTCAGGCATCCTCGGCTTCACAAGAATCCAATGCGTTCGAAATGGAACGTTCGGAGATCGAGACTACGCTTGTCACAGACCTTCGTGTTCTCTTCCGTCGCGTGGATGCTGCAGGCAAAGAGGGTGATGATGTCGATTTGCCGGTAGAGGTGTTGGAGGGAATGTTGGAAGATGTCTTTCAAAAGTTCCCCAACGGGTTTTACCGCGTATACTTGCAGGAAGCAGGTTCGGAGCGAGTCCGCTCGGTCCGCGACGTCCATGTGTATCAGGGGCGAGTCGTAACGTCCGATTTCCGCGAAAACGTCAGCGAACGTCAGCCGGGAGGCGATCAGGAGACCGCGCCGAAGGGCGAGCCTGTCGAGGCCACGCCTGGCGACGCTAAGACTGCTCCGCCCAAACCGCCAGCGGACGATACAACAGCGTCGGCAACGCCCGACGGGTCCTCGATGGAAACGACACCCGAAACCGACGAAGCAGCCGCATCGGTCAAAGCCGGTGTCGCAGTTGGCGCTGGTTTGGGGGCTTATGCGATGCGTGGCCGCTGGGCAGACCAAGTGGACCGGGCCTTTGAAGCGGGGCCGCATTCGTTGTCCACGGCCGCCAGACTATACCGCCGCATTCGGCGGAAACGAACGAGACACTAACGACGATCGCCTGAAAGGGCGAGGGAGTGGAATAATGGCCAAACGTGCGTTTGACCACGACGACCAGAAGAAGCCGCCGATGCCTGAACAAGGCCCAGATCAGACGCTGGATTCGGACGAGTTCCGCGTTCCGCCAGAGGACGCGGGCGCTGAGGGTACCTCGGACGAGATTCAACAAACGCTTGATTCCGCTGAATTGCCCGAGGGCGTCAGCGACGAAGGCGGCGAGAAAGACACGAACGCGACAATCAATCAGACCGTGGATTCAACCGAGTTGCCGGAAGATTCCCCGGAACAACGCGAGTCGGATACAACCGATGACGACATCGGGCAAACATTCGATTCTGTCGATATAGCAGAGGACTCGTCATCGGCCGCTGAAGCGGAGCCACGCGATGACGGTATCGGACAGACGATGGATTCGGACGAGTTCTCGCCGATTTCAGCCTCGGAGCAAAAGGACAAGAAGAAGGCGCCGACCCAGGCAAACATCGACCAAACCGTAGACCTCGATGCCGCAGACCCAGCCGATTCGGGCACCGGCACAACTCCCGATGTCGCGATCGACCAGACCATCGAGACCGGAGACGTGGAGCCGAAGGGCGGATCGACGTTTGTCGAGGATGGGGACATCGGTGCGACGCAGGATTCGGCGGAGATCCCTGACGACGCCACGCGGCAGATGTCGGCTGTGTGGGGCGACGACGTCAACACCGCCCGGCCCAATATGACAGTCAAGGGCCGGCAGACGGGAACCGTCGGCAGACACTCGACCCTGGTGATCCAGGCACGCGCCGTTCGCTCGAGGGACGACGTGCCATCGGCACCGCAAACCGTGCGCGCCGACTATGACCTGTTGAATCTATTGGGCGAAGGCGGCATGGGCGTTGTGTACGTCGCGCGGCAAGCGTCCATCGATCGAACCGTCGCTATCAAGATGCTGAAAGGCGAGACGACTGGCGACGAGGTGCAGCGGAAGAAGTTTCTTTCCGAGGCAGTGATCACCGGCGACCTGGATCACCCGAATATCGTGCCTATCTACGATTTGGGGACGAACGAGTCGGGGGCGTTGTTCTACTCGATGAAACGAGTGCAGGGCACGCCGTGGGACGAGCGTATCTACAAGATGTCTCTGCAGGAGAACATCGAAGTCCTGATGAAAACGGCCGACGCCGTGGCCTTCGCCCACTCGCGCGGCGTCATACACCGCGACTTGAAGCCGGAAAACATCATGTTGGGCGAGTACGGCGAGGTCTTGGTAATGGACTGGGGGTTGGCGATTCCCACCAAGCAATTCAAAAAAAACCGAAACGTGGCCACCTCGACCAGCATGGGCGGCACACCGGCGTACATGGCGCCGGAGATGGCCACGGGGCCGTTTGCCAAGATCGGCGAGGCAAGCGACGTCTATCTGATGGGAGCGATGCTGTACGAATGCGTCACCGGCGTTACGCCTCATACCGGCAAGAACGTGATGAAATGCCTGATCGCCGCCAGCAAGAACGTAATCACGCCCACCAACAAGAAAGGCGAGTTGGTCGACGTCGCGTTGAAGGCGATGTCCACGAAGATCGAGGACCGCTACGCCTCCGTCCGGGATTTCCAGGATGCGATTCGCCAGTACCTCTCGCACTCCGAAAGCATCGCGTTGGCCGCGCGAGCCGAAGAGGACTTGGAAGGCGCCCGGCACAGCGACGACTACCAGGACTACGCCCAGTGCGTGTTCGGTTTTCAGGAGGCACTGAATCTCTGGGATGGCAACGATCGAGCGGCAGAGGGACTGGTAACGGCACGGCTGGCGTATGCCCAGAGCGCTCTCGGCAAAGGCGACTACGATCTCGGCGCGTCGCTGTTGGATAGGAGTATCCCGGAACATGCGGAGGTGTACGCAGAGATTCAGGTCGCACTTGAAGAACGCGATGCGCGGCAACGTAGGCTGAAGACAGCGAAACGTGCCGTTGTGGGATTGATTGTGTTGATTCTGATTGGGGGCACCGCAGCGTTCCTTCTCGTCAACCATCAGCGAAATGCCGCGGTTGCGGCAAGATTTCAGGCCGAATTAGCAAGGGACCGGGCTGAAAAAGCGGAGGCCGACGCGAAGGAGCAGTTCCGGGAAGCCGAGCGCCAACGAATCGCCGCAGAAGAGGCAAAGGTAGCGGCCCTCGCGGCGGAGGAGCAAGAGCGCAAGGCGAAAGAACAAGAGGAGAAAGCGAAAGAAGAGGCGTTGGCGGCCAAGGAAGAGGAACAGAAAGCCAGGGAGGCTGCCGAGAAGGCCGAGGCGGAAGCACTGGCCGCCAAAGAACTGGAAGAAAAGGCAAAAGCCGAGGCGCAGTACCAGGCGTACGTCGCGGAGATCGGTCTGGCCGCTGCCAAGATCGAAGAGAACGCCTTCGATGCGGCGCGCGAATTGCTTGACGACTGCAGACCCGAACTGCGCAACTGGGAATGGGGCCGTCTGCGGTTTCTCTGCGAGCAAGGTATCCGCGAATTCGAGGCCGGTGCGCGTTTGGAGGCGATCGACGTTTCCCCCGACGGCAAACGACTACTTGCCGGCGGTTGGGAGGGCATGGCCAAGATCTGGACCATCGATTCGGACGATCCGCCATTGGTCATCCCGCATGGCAAGACGAGTTTCGTCAACGCGGTTTCCTTCTCGCCGGATGGCCGTTTGGTCGTCACCGGCGGCAGCGACCGGGCAGGCGGCTACTTGCGACTTTGGGATGCCCAAACCGGAGAGCTGGTCAGAAGATTGGACGGCCATGAAGATTCGGTGCTCAGCGTCGCGTTTTCTCGCGACGGCAAGCGGCTGTTGACCGGCTCCTACGACGAGACGGCCCGCCTTTGGAACGTGGAAACCGGCGAGCTGATCCGCACCTTCGTGGGGCACGACTGGTGGGTGTGGTCCGCCGCGTTTTCTCCGGACGAACAACGCATTGTCACGGCCAGCCACGACGGGTCGGCCATGGTCTGGTCGGTCGAAACGGGCGAACCGATTGGCGCACCGTTCATCGGCCACCGCCGAGGCGGAAGTCAGACTCCCATCTATGTTGTCGCTTTTTCGCCCGATGGGCAGTTGGTGGCCTCGGGCGGATTGGACAATCGCGTGCTGATCTGGGACCCCGACGAGATCGAGCCGTTCGACTATGCATTAGCGATCGAGCAGGGCAAGTTTCCATTGCAGAAGTGTATCGCGTTGGAGGGCCACAAAGCGGCCGTGCGCAGTCTTGCTTTTTCGCAGGACGGCCAGCGAATCATCAGCGGCAGCCAAGACAACACCGTCAACGTGTGGGACGTTCGCAGCGGCCAGTTGATCAAGACGTTGCGCGGCCACGCCGGTCGGGTGCGATCCTGCCGGTTCGCGGCCGAGGATCGACTGGCCGTTTCGGGTGGGCATGACGGCCGAGTCAAGTTCTGGGATATCGAAGGGTACGAAGAAGCCCGAGTGCTACGCGGTCGCGTGCTGGATGGACACCTGGACGCCATTCTCGCGGCCTCGTTCTCACACGATGGCCAACAAGTCGTCACTGCCAGCCGCGATCGCTCGGCCAAGACGTGGGAGCTGAATTCGGGAAAGCAACTTCTGACTCTGCGCGAAGGCCATAGTTTCACGACGTCTGTCGGGCTGTTTTTCCCGGACGGAAAGCGACTACTGACTTCGGCAGTCGACAACACGGTGCGCATTTGGGACATCGCCACCGGCGCTGAATTGGCCGATCTGCGTCTCACGGGAACAGGGCTGCGAGGTGCCGTTGCCCTGTCGGCCGACGGACGGTGGGTCTTGACGGGAAGCCGAAGCGCGAAGGACGAATCGGGCAGTGTTGTCTGGCCGGCCAAACTGTGGGACGCTCAGAACGGTGAACTGTTGTTCGAACTGCCGGGTCACAAGACCGAAGTGACGGCAGTCGCCATTTCGCCGGACACAAACATCCTGTTCACGGGCGATCGCAACGGACGTTGTGTGCTGTGGGACCGCCAGACCGGTCAAGAGATCCAGCGTTTTTGGGACGACGCCCAGATCAATGCGGCGGCGTTCCTGGCGGACGGCAAACGGCTGTTGACAGCCAGCAACTACAAAGTCGTCCGTCAATGGCACATTCCATCGGGCAAAGAGGACGAAGCGTTGGTCTTACGCCATCCCGATTCCGTTGCCGCTATGGCTATCTCCCGCGATGGCCGCTTCGCTCTGACCAGTTGTACCGATGGCAACGTCCGACTGTGGGATGCACAGCGCGCCGAGCTTGTCCGAACGCTGGAGGTGCGGGGTGGCAAGAACGCGTTCGCCCAAAACCTGCGACGCTACATGAAGGACTTCCGCTGGGACGAGCCGGAGGTAGCCAGCCAATGCGGACTCGCCGAGGCCCTGGTGTCGGATCTACTGGCAGCCAAGCGAGAAGCCTCGCCCGAAACCGCGGAGAAGCTGGCGAAAGCCTTCGAAGTCCGGCCCGCAGAGCTTTGGGAAACCATCTTTTCTGTGGACATCTCGCCGGATGGACTCGTGGGGATGACCGTATCGCCCGACGACCGCATGGTCCGCCTTTGGAACCTGAGCGATGGCCGCGAGATGCGATTCCCCGTAGCTGCTGATCGTCTGGGACCATTCTTGGATCTGGGCGGCCCGGTTCATCGTGGCTTGGTTTGGGCGGCCGCATTTTCTCCTCAGGCCGATCATGTGATCACCGTCGGTGGCGATTCGGCTCGACTTTGGGACGTGCGCAAGAACGTGCCCATCGCCGACCGCGAGTTGATGAGTTTCAGCCCGCACGGCGCGGTGGCCTCGGCCGAGTACTCGCCGGACGGCAAGTATGTGGTTACAGGAAGCTGGGACAACACGGTCCGCGTATGGGATGCCGCGACGGGACAAGTGGTGCGGAAACTCGGACATGAACTGGACAAGCCTCAGGACGAACATCAAGGCCGTGTGAACAGCGCCGTATTCTCGCCCGACGGATTGATGGTACTCACCGCCAGCGACGACGGGACGGCAAAACTGTGGAGTACGAAAGACTGGACCCTGCTGCGCACGCTGACTGGCCATGAGGGCCCTGTTTTCCACGCCTTGTTCTCTCACGACGCAAGCCGCATCCTGACTTCCTCCGAGGACAAGACGGCCCGAGTGTGGAACACCGCGACGGGCACACCCATCATGACGCTCGCAGGCCACGGTTGGGCCGTCTTGCGATCGGCGTTCTCGGCCGACGACCGATGGGTCGTCACCGGCAGTGCCGACAACACGGCGATAGTCTGGAAATTGGGCGATGGCGGAGCAACCGTGGTGCACACGTTGAAGGGACACACGGCAGGCGTCACATCGGTGGCATTCTCGCCCGATCCCCAGGCGTCACGAATTCTGACTGGCAGCGAGGATTACACGGCAATCCTATGGGACGCGCGGACCGGTCAGGAGGTACTGACGCTGAAAGGTCA
The DNA here is from genome assembly GCA_016784735.1 of Pirellulaceae bacterium. Taxonomy (GTDB): domain Bacteria; phylum Planctomycetota; class Planctomycetia; order Pirellulales; family Pirellulaceae; genus JADHUC01. The sequence goes on from JADHUC010000309.1 coordinate 13,691, forward strand.
TACTCAAGAGGTCACGTCCGTCAGCTTCTCGCCGGACGGTCAATACGCGTTGACGGGCAGCCGGGACGGAACCGCAATTGTCTGGCTGACTCGGGAATGGAGCGGAGACAAAAAGGCCGAGGATATCGAGGAAGACGCAGGGACAAAGTGAACGCAGCCCACCGTGATCAATGCGTCTGCCAGTGGCCGGGGACTGTCCCGATTTTCGCGCACGCCTTGCGGAGCGAAAATGGGACTGTCCCCTTCACGCGTGCAGGCTGTAGCAGGTCCTGCTGTGGTAGATTCGTATTGTGCATTCGGATACTTGCGATGCAGAGCAAACGGCAATTCTACTCCGCCATAGCCGTTCCGCATTGCGTGCTCGTGCTTCCTGCGCACTACAATCAGGTGCTCCCTGAGTCTTCCAACTTCGACTACGGCGGGCCGCTGACCGAAATCCTGTTGCTGGGAATCGCGGCCACTCGCGCGGACGCGAAGTTACAGTGGGAAAGATCGTCCCCTATTGGCGATCAGGCCAACCCCAGTCGGTCGGATGGGCTGGTAACCGCCAGGCCTGGTCGGTTCATGACGTGTGTGTAGATCATGGTCGTCTTCACATCCTTATGACCGAGCAGTTCCTGGACCGTGCGGATATCCGAGCCATCTTCCAGCATGTGGCTCGCGAAACTGTGACGCAGGGTATGCGGAACGGCCGGCTTGAGGATACTGGTCCGGGAAAGGGCTCCCGGATTTCCCTCGCCGGCAACCAGATTCCGGTCGTATTGTTGGTCGCTGTCCGCACGTTTCTCCCGACTTGCGATCTCCGTCAGCTTGGCGCGGATTGGCCGAAAATCGACAACGCTTGTCCGTAATACGGTTGCCTGATAGATCTCAATTGCGCGGGCAGCCTGCAATCGCCGCCACGCTTGAACCTGATTGTCTCTCAGATTTCTCAAGAAGCCGATCACCAGATCCAGCTCGACGGGAACATCCCCCTCTGGGTTGATTCGCATTTTCACCTGGCGATCACTAGCATAGGAGGCAAGCCATTTTGGAAACCACGTAGCTTCATTGGGCCGCAGATTCATGACGGCCAGCGATTGCCGGTATCGGTCAAGAGACATGGTTCTCTCCTTGGGAGTTGCTGTCCGGACATAGATGTACACACAAACAGGTGAACATGAATATAGTATACAGGGGAGAATGAGCAACCCCATCCCCGGGTTTACCCAATCCTGTGGGGGGCAATTATGAACGGTTCAACTGCGGAGAATGTGAATTATGCCTGGATGAACCGGTGATCTTGAGGTATACGCCGCGAGCTGAGAAATTGCGGTTTCTGGGATTCGTTTTCGGCGTTATATTTCGGGCGTCGTGAGGAGGGTTATATTCAAGGATGAGCATTGGCCAGGAGGGCCAGGATGATCAAGTTGACGATCAGCCAGG
>JADHUC010000310.1 GCA_016784735.1 Pirellulaceae bacterium
TCAGGCGGAATGACCGGTCGGCTGGAAGACTCTGGTGACGACATGCCCTATGTCGTTACCGATTTGCCAATTTCAGTCCAGATCAGTTTCTTGCTCGCACAAACCAAAATATCAAAACACCGACCCGTGAACGGTTACCATCGCTAACAAGCATTTTTTCGCCCCCAACTCCCTTCACCTACAGCTGAGGGAGCTTGGGGGCGAAAAAATGCGGGCCACTTCAGTAACCGTTGACCCTCCGCAAGCCCACGGTTGCTTCGCAGGAGCCAAATATTTTACACGCAGGATATACTGCCGGCTTATCGTGGCCACAATGCGGTACGAGTTGAATCGAAGCATGGTATCAAGATTCACTACATTGTCACCAATTGAGGCAGTAGCCAGAATCTCGGTCAGCTTGCGCGCACAGGAGTATTTGTCCTGAGTCAGGAACTGGACCTCGCCGAACGGACGGAGGAGATCGCGACCTCGGTGTCCAAGCGTCGCTGCCCAGCGCGCGGCCGTGTTCACGACCGACGCAAGTAACGGCAAGATGCAAAGTGCATTCGGTGGCGCACCGAAGCAGATTCTGCCAGGGCTTCGCAAGCGGAGGTCGACGCACCGACGCCTACTCGGTCAGAATCGTAAGCCCGTCAGAACAGCAGAACAGCCACGTTTGGGTCCGGGCAAGAAATCACCTCGTTGAGCCGTGGCAGCCGTCGTACGGGCTGCTGCTCTAAACACCAATCAGCGCTGCACTTCCTGACCGGTGTTTAGAGCTGCCGTTCGAGATCATTGCGTGGCTGGTTTCGCTCTGTCTAGTATAATCTATCCGTGCTGCCCCGTATTCATCCGACTCCCTCTCGAAAGTGCGCCCCCTTCGACGGCCGACAAGGCCATCTCTTATTGATTCCTCTCAGTCTGCGAACCAAAAAGGCAAGAGAAGCATGTTTGGGTCTCCGGCCGAGGAGTCCCTTGCGAATCAACTTGACTCGGGTTAGGTTGCCGTTTCTGAGTCCCTGGTGCGCTGTCGGCCACGTCAAGGGCCCCCCCAGGGAACGACTTCCACAACGTGGCGGCCACATCATTATTCAGGAATTCCATATGAACGCGCAGCGGTGCTATCCGGCATTGTCAATCGTTGTGGTATTGGTTCTGGCTGGCTTCACCACGGCGGCAGAGGACAAGGCGGCCACAGACGAAGTGAAGAAGGTATCGAGTGCATCCGAACTGACAATGGTGGCAAACCGCGCTAAACCGGGCGATGTAATCGTGGTCGGCAATGGACGATACGATGGTTGGCGTGCTCGGATTCCCTGCAAAGGAAATGAGAACCAGCCGATCGTTATTCAACCGGAGACCGCAATGGGCGTGACGTTTACGGGGGTTACGCAGTTGGACATTACCGGCAGTCACATTGTCATGAAGGGTTTTCGCTTCGATGGCTGTGAACTGAAAACCACTCCAGTAGCCCTGAACGGCGCCCAGTACTGCAGGGTCACCGATTGCCATTTCTCGGATATCAAACCCGGCAAGAGCCCTTCGTATGCTGCGTTATGGATTCAGAACAATGCGGCAGATAATCGCGTCGATCACTGCACCTTCAAGAATATTGCGGGCCGGTCGGTGCAGGTGAGGATTCGCAATAAGACAGATCTGCCTCTCAGAAACCGGATCGACCACAACTTCTTCAGCGATACCCCGAACAAAGGAGCAAACGGCAGGGAAACCCTACAGGTCGGGCACGATCAGGCCAAACATGGCGAGATGGCGCCCAAGACACTGGTGGAGTACAACGTGTTTCTACGGTGCAACGGCGAGAACGAGATCGTAAGCAACAAATCTTCAGGCAATGTCTATCGACACAACTATCTCAGAGATTGTAACCCTGGCTGGTTTCACCTGCGTGGTGGATCGCATTGCGTGGTGGACGGTAATCGTATTGAAAACTGTCAAGGCGGAATTGCCGTACACGGCACGCACCACCGCATCATCAATAACGTGATCGCAAATTCAAAAGGGCCCAAAGAGCGGGAAGGGATCATGCTGCAATTTGGAACCGCAAAGGGTCCGAGTGCACACTACCAGGCCACGGGAAACTGCCTTGTAGCCAACAACACACTGGTAGATACGCGCGGCATTCGGGCTGGTGCATGTCACAACTTGCCGGCGACGCCTTACGAGAATCGGATCGTCAATAACATCATCGTCGGAGATGCGCTGTTGCGCGACGTCGAGTTCGTTCCGGATACCGTTGTGGAAAACAACCTTTTCCATCCGACGGGCAAGGCACGACTAGGCTTTGCCGGAAAGAACGCCGTCATTGCAGATCCGCTGTTCAGGAACCCAGCCCAGGGAGATTATCGTGTTCGGCCGGAAAGTCCGGCCATCGGCAAGGGCCGAATTCTGGAGCCGAATGCCAAGGCTCCGGCGATCGGCGCCTCGACCGACCTTCTCGTTGACGACATACTGGAAGAAGTCGGCAAGCCTTCCTCTGCCGACGGTGTTCGTGAATCCTCCACACACGCCGGAAAGCGGCAATTTCAACACCCTTCTCAAGGAGAACAACCATGAAAACCCCAAGATCAACTATCCTCGTGATCGGCGCGATTACCGCGATCTTGTTGACCTTGTCGGCAGCCGTCAGGCTGCCCGGGCAGGGCGGCGGGTCCCGAGCCGGCGTCTACCCGGCCCAGCCGGGCGCGCCCATTGCTGGGCCTTGCACTTCGGATCACAAAGCGATCAATAACTATATCACTATCGTCGGCAAGGCAGAGATTCGGGTAAAGCCTTCGGCAATCCGAGTGATCATGGCCGTGACCAGCCAGGGCGCGACGGCGGCCGAGTGCATGAAGACAAACGGCGAAAAGGAAATGGCCTTTATGCAGGCCCTGGCCAAGGTGGGCGTCCCGGAAGACAAGATATTCATGGACTTCATTTCCATGCTGCCCGTTTATGAATGGAACGTCGAGGAACGCGACGGGACCCGATGCTTCGTGGAAAACATCGCCGGCTACATGGTCCAGGCTAACGCCCACGTCGAAGTCGGCAACGAGACTCAGGCCAGAGAAGCCGTCCGGGCGGCCTTTCAGTTGGGTATCACCGACATCATATCCTTCGACTACTGGTGCGACTCGCTGGACGCACACAAGATCGAAGCCCAGAAAAAAGCGCGGGCCGAGGCGCAGCGCAAGGCGGACCTCCTGCTGACGGCTCACTTCCAGAATGTGCCGGCTCCGCTGAACATCCACGAGAATACGGAAGTGGTGTATCCCAAATCCCTGTACGAGTCTTTCACGAACGACTATTCGGAGGCGTTGCGCAGGAACTACCACAGGCAATCACTGCCCGAGGTCCACGCGATCCGGCCCAAGAACACTCACTATCGCGGGTTCTTCGCCGAGACCGACTCCCAGGATCCGCGACTGCCTATGCAGCCGGAGATTTCGGTAGTGTCGACCATCTCCTGTTACTACGCGACTCCCAAGGAAGACAATCGAAAGCATGGGGAGGAGACGAAGGGACGCGGCTAGATCGGATTTCTCGCGTAGGGTGGGGCAAGGTCGCGGAAGTGGCGGGACTACGAAAGGTTTTGCCGCGGCGTCATGCGGCGGCTTTCGCATGAATTAAGTGTATAGTATCACCGAAATCGGCCGTTGACCAAGGTCCGCTCGCCCGAGAGGTCGATGAGCGATCTGCCAATGGTCATGCGAAAGTCCTGCAGCAGAATCGCGGGCGTCGTCAGGTTCTCCAGTCGTTTGAACAGCGCTTCCTCCAACTGTTGTTGAAGGTCTGCCGCCGGATCGCCGACGGTCCAGTTGACACGGTAGTCGACGGTAGGCAGATAGACGGAGGCAGTCTTGGACCATGCCGCTTGCTTCCCTCGCTGCGATATGCCGACCGAGACGACTACGTCCCGGTTCGGCATCGTGAAGATCCTCTCGCCGTTTTCGAAGCCAAAGGGTGTGTAGTTGACACCCGAGGAAACTCCACCCCAGTGAACTCGCAAGACGGTGTCCGCTCCGTCGACGACCTGGAGTTTGTTCTCCGTGAGCTTTCGGGTCAGTGTTTCTCGCAATCGGCGTTTGGTCTCCTCGGGCCTTGGATAGCTGGATGATATCTCCAATTCCAAGCTGACCGCGCCCTGCGGCTTGACGATCGCCGGGGCGGTCTCCAAGACCTTTTGGATCGTCTCGGCAACGTTTTCGCTGGGCACGGCCACGGCCGCCAGATGTTGGACTTGCTGCGCGTCAACTCCGATGAACCACCCGCGGCTGTCTGGACTGTCGGGCAGGAACTGCGGGTAGTCCCAAACCGGAGCCTCGACCATCAAGTCGAACAGCTTCTCTTCCAGCAACAGATGACGCGGGCTGCACCACGCAATCGAGTCTTTGACATGCTGCGTGTGGAAGTATTGGATCAGTGAACCGTCATCGAGACTCCAAATGCCGATGCTACCACCACTGGCGTGCCGCTTGCCCGTGACAACAGCGATGGCCTTCCCGTCGTGGCGAAAAGCCGCACAGCGGATCCTCTCGGCTGTCATGGGAGGCGACGCCAACTCGCCGGCCAACTGGCCGTCGCTGGTGCGATAGATGCCCAAACGGCCTTGGTCGATATCGACGAAGTACCGGCGGCCCCAGCTCAACGTACACCGCTCGGTGTTCAACGGCCGTTCGTAGACGAGCTTCTCGGAGGGGAATTCCCACAGGGTGATCCGACGACCGTCGAACGTCAACAGTTGGTTGCCTCCGACAAACAGAGCCTGCTTGACCTGCGACGTTTTCGTGGATAGATCCAACTCAGTGAGCATCGAATCTTCTTCGCCGCATTGCCAAATCTGCAATTTGTTAAGCCGACGATCAGACGATAGCAAGAGCAGTTTGCCGTCGGGACGGAAGTCGACCAACACGTTGTCAGCCGCCAGCGGGATGCGAGCAATCCGTTTCCGCGTTCGCATGTCGTACCGATCCAAGAACGATCTCTGGTTGCCGGACGATGGGCCCTCGATTCGGACGGCCGCCTGCGCGATATTGGGGAAGGTGAATTTGAGTTCGTGCACGCGTCCCTTGCCAATCTCCAAGGGACGTTTCAGCAAAACCTTGTCCAGGTCCGGTACGGCAAACGCCTGCACGCTCCAGGGCGGCCGCACTCGCTGGTCGGGCATGGTGATCTTCGAGCGCCGTCGGTCGCGTTCCGCTTGGTTCTGCCGCCGAGCCGCCGCGGACTGCGCCGCGGTCCACTCGGGATCCAAGACGACTGAGACCTGGGACTCGCCCATGTCGAACATCATGTACTCGGGGTTCAGACGCAGCGATTGTTTCAACTGATCCAAGAGACCGTTCCACCGTCGTCTCATCAGCAGCGCGTTCAGATCCTGAAACAGCTTCAATTCCAATGTTTGATACTCGTTGTTCGGCGAACGAGACCGCTGGACGTGGTAATAGGATTTGCCGCTTTTGTCGATTAGATCAATGGAGCCGACCAGGGCGATTTCGCGAACCGACTCTGTCTCGCCCGTCCCGATTTCCCCAACCGACCGACTCTTGGCGACCTTCTGGAAGAGGATCTCTTCGCCCGTATCCTTCTCCGTGACAACGGCCCGCAAGATTCGCGGCTGACCGTCCGCCACTTGATAACCAGCCTCGACCAACCGCTGTCGCAGTAGAGCGGTCAATTTCTGGGGAAAATCTCGGTCGGAGGAAGGCGGCTGGACCTTCATTTGGACGTCTACCGAAACCGCGTCACCTGATTTCGCGAATGTCCGAGTCTTGCTCACCTGTTCTTCGAGTATCGGGATCAAACTGTCGTCGGGGACCTTAACTGTCGTCAGCACCAAGTCGCTGCTGTAATTGGAGCGGACCCAACAAACGCCATTCGGCATCACGGCCAACGGCCGGAAACGGGGCAGCTTCCAGACGAACTTGCGATGTTTCATGCTGAACAAGTATTCGCCCATCAGTAAGTAGCCCGCTGTCAACCGACGCGGCCCTCCAGCGTCGGCTGGCATGTCAGTCAGAAACAGACGCTGGCGCGTCTGCAGGTCCCAGCAGCCAAACATCCTGGAACGCGCACGAGGCAGGTTGACAAAGGCCCAAAACGTCTTCCCGTCGTTGGCCAATGTTGGATAGCTCAGTAGCGTCTCCGCTTCGCCCGTTTCCAGCTCCACTCCGGCGGCATACGCACCGTTCGTTACGTCGATGAATCGCACCGTGCATCCCGAGACATCGTACAGGTATCGCCGGTCGGGAGTGAAACGCGGGAGGACCTCGCGATAGGTAACCCCGACTTCATACGCCTGCGTGGCATCCGGCAACTTCCACATTCGCAACTGGCCGTCTTTGGAGCAGGTGAGCAGTTGTTCTGGACTAACAAACGTCGCCCAACGCACAGCAGTGTTGCCGTAGGGCTGCCACTTCGCCTCGACGACGGGGGGATCGTCCAGGCGGACGGATTGAAGTTCCTTGCAGTAGCTGAACGAGTCGGCCACAACGGCACGAGAGCCGTCCGAGGCGCCGGCAAAAATCGCCCGAGCGTTCTCAACCGCAGCCCGCTTGAGCTGCTGCCCGTCGCGCAAGCTGTGGACGCGCACCTCGTAATCCATGCGTTCGCTCGCCAGCGAATATGCCAGCGGAGGGTCCGCGTCGATCAACAACGCGGTGTCCGCGCGACCCACCGCAATCGGCATGTCGGCGATCAACTGCGGGTTATCTGGAGCCGGAGTCAACTGCGGCAACCGATCCGACGCAGGGCTCGCCGAATCGTCGGCATTTGCATTGCCGGTCGTTCGCGACGGGCCCGAGGTGATGGATGACGCCGGTTGCGGATTGGTGCTGCCCGAAACACTGAGCGGATTCGTGGCAGTCTGCGAGGGTTCGTTCCTTGTCCCCGAGAACAGTGAATAGACTCCCGCGAATAGGCAAACGCCACAAATAAGGACCAAACCGCCAACGACCGCCAGCACGATCCACAGCGTCCGATTGCTGCCGTTCGATTGTACTGGCTTGGGTGCGGGCATAGCGGGCTGCGTCAGCTCCGTGCTCATGAGCCCGTCCGGAACGGGGATAGGAGTCCCGCACACGAGGCACGGAGTCTTCTGCCCCGCAAGTTCGTCTGGGGCGGCGTATTGCTTGCCGCAGGCAGAGCAGGTTACGTGAATCGGCATGGCGTGACTCCGCACACCGGAAGAGACGAGCAAATACAAGAGCTACAGCGTACCACCTCCGGTCCGGAAGACATACGGGTACGCGGGCCCCTTTCCGTTCTGGCCCCATGCCGCGGTCTACGGTCGCTTATCCCGCCCTGGTAGTTCAGGCTGCTGATTGGGCGCGTCTTTGATTCGCCCTGGTGATTGGTCCAACCGTGGACGGGCTGCGTTTTCAACAAGAAAAACCTCTCCGGAGGCGGTTTCGAACTCGATGATGGTGGCATTGCTGCGGAGTATGACCCGGTCGGCAACGCGGACGATGCACGTGTCGTGCCATGGATTCTCGATTCTGCATTTCTTGCCCAGCAGGCTCTTCACTTCGACCCATCGTGGGCTGCCTTCGGCGAAGTCCGCTGTTACGACAAAGCCGCCTTCAGCGCGAAGACGAAAGGACCCCGACCAGCTCTTCGAGACAGCGGGCAGGACGCGCACCAGACCGTTGTGGCTCTGCAACAGAACCTCGTTGACGCCGAAAGCGCTCAGGCCGCCGCCATCCATGTAGGGAACCACCGACAGCCCGTCGGGAAACACGCTCGAGTTGCTGCTGTCCCAACCGCCGTACCGAAATCGGTTGTAACGCACGGCGTGCTCGCCCAACAGCTTGCAGGCTTCCTCGCCGAGTCCCAATCGGGCAGCCCAGATCGCGTCCATCGACCAACTGTTGGTGATCCCGAAAATCCGCCGATCGAAGGTATTGCGGCACAAGTCGAAATCCGGCGAGCCGATCCCGCTGAGCCCAAAGGGAAAGACACGATACAACGCGGGGATTTCGAAATTCCTCGCAGCGGGAAACTGGTCCTTGGCAGCAGCCGGAGCGTAGGTGTTCGCGTTCGATTCAATCGTACCGTCGCGTGCCCAATGTTCGAGCGTCGGTTCCGGTAAAGCCGCCAGGATTTCCGCGCACTTCGTCCGCAGATCGTTGTCCTGACCGTATTGCTTGGACAGCCGGATGAACTCGGGGAAGATGGCTTGGATGCCGGCCAGCGTGTCGGCCGGGTCGCGGACCATCCACCACGTTTCCAGAGCATTGGCCGGTTCCAGGTGCCAGCGGCCGTCTGCTTCCTTGCGTAGCAGGCCGGAAACGAACCGGCAGACGTCGCGAATGATCGGATACGCTTCCTTGCGAAGGAAACGATCGTCGCCGCCGTAGCGATAGTACGTGAGGTAGTGGTGGCAGACCTCCAGCCCGGCGGTAAACAGAAAGCCGACGTAACCGTTGTAGCGGTCGAACTTGCCGTACCGAGCGGTCTTGGGGTCCCAAGGCAGGAAGTGCCCCGCACGCGCCTCGCCGGTATCCTTCAGCACAAAGTCTTCGGCGTGCCCCCAAGGCAAGGTGGTCTCAGGAATCCATAGTCCATCGACTCCCCACATCCGCTTTGTCTGTTCCAGCAGGTAAGGCTTCATTTGGGAGTAGTGCTTCGGGAGCCCACGAGCCATCTCCAGCCGGTTTGCGGCGTAGAGCGGCAGATAGGTGAAGCGGATTTCTTGTACCCATTCCGACAGGCCCCACGTCCGCTCGTCGCCGCGCATCAGACCAGCCCCACCGTCCCACTTGCACGGCATCGGCCCGCGATTGACACACGCCAGAGTGTACATGTGCACGTGGTAGGCCGCGCACAGCCGGTCGGCCATCTTGTCGGGACTGGCGATTCGCAATAGCGACTTGCTCCAATAGTCGCGCCACCACGCCTGCTGATGGATTTTGAGCGTCGACAGCGGCACAGCCATCGCAGAATGCAGTTCATGTTGAGCCGCCGCAAGCGCCCTTTCATCCGTGGTTACGGCTGAAGCAAGCACGATGTAGTAACGCGACGGTCGCTCTTGAGGCAGGGTCATCGTGGCTTTGTTGTCCTTGGCGAAACAGTCCTTCGGCCTGACGTTGCCCGTTCCCAACACGACTGCCGTGCCGCGGCCCAGCAGCGGGTCGCTGTCCGCGTCGAAGTAATCCTCCATTCCTGTGTTGGTCAAATGGGGTCGCGCCTGTCGTGTATGGACCTCGACGGCGTGAACCGTTGCATCCGACGCGCCTAATTTCATCGAGGGTCGCCACTGGGTCAGTTCGATCGTCGCGGGCTCCAAAATGCCGCGTGGGTCGACCACCTCGACTATCAGGATCTTTCGCTCGGGGTGCCCCCAGATCTCGAATCGCGCACCGTCCGCCTCGCTGCCGAACTGCATCACAATGCGGCCATGGTACAGATCCAGCCGCTGTCGGAACCGTTCGGCTGCGGCAGCCCGCGCGCGGTCGCCGAACTCGATGCGGATGTGCCCGGGACTGACGTTATTGAAGAACCGCGATCCCGACGGCGCATCGGGCGCGGCCTGAAAGCCCCAGGCATCGGACTTGGTCAAATGCAGGTCCATCCCGGCGCCGTCCGAGCAAACCATCGCCGAGAGATCGCCGCCGCCGACCGGCATTGCCTCCCAAGGTTCCACAGACGGCGCCACGTACAACACGTCGTTTCGTGAGACAACCGTTTCCGCATCATACAGCCAGCGGCCGGTTTGCTGGTCATTGGGAACCGCCTGAACGACGAGAACGAACACGCCGATCCAGGATGCAATTGCCAGAGTTGCTCGGAGCGTAGACATCATGTTCAACCTCCTTCGAAGTGTTTGATCGACGCCCCGCACGAAAACAGGCTTTCTGCGTCCGCCGCAGCGCTTGCGAACGTACAAGGGGGCGCAGTAGGATTGTCAACAATTGGACGAGGTGATCAAGCATGACCAGGCAAACGACGAAATGGTTCGCGGCGATGTGCCTGTTTCTGGTATTGAATGCCAGGACGCAAGGCTTCGCGGCCGACGACTACCAAGTGAAAACGGAACATGCTCGTATCCCAATGAGCGACGGGGTTGCGCTTGGTGCGGCAATCTACCGTCCGGACGCGGCGGGCAAGTTTCCGGTGCTGATGTTACTGCGGTATTTCCGTGAAGGGGCCGACCACGGCGAGTTCTTTGCGAGGCGAGGATACGTTGTCGCACTGGTCGACTCGCGGGGACGAGGCGATTCCGAGGGCCAATGGAAATCCTATGTCAACGAACCTCGCGACGGCTACGACGCTCAGCAGTGGCTGGGGCGGCAGCCGTGGTCGAACGGCAAGATCGGTACGTTCGGCATCTCGTACAACGCCTTCACCCAGTTGATGGCCGCTCCGCTGGGCAGCGCGTATCTGAAATGCCTGTTTCCCGAAGAAGGACAGCAGACCAATTTCGGACACCTGTACAACGACGGCGTGATGCAACTGAACGTCGTTTTTCAATTCGGTTTGTTCACACGCGGTAAGCGGCAGACGCAGAAGATACTCTCGATCACCGATCCGCACTATCTGCAGTTGCCGTTGATCAGTGCCGTCGACAAGTTCCCCGACGTACAACACGTCAAGGACTGGTTTGAACATTCCTCGTACGACGAGTACTGGAAATCCTACGGCATCAAGGAGAAGTACTCGAAGATCAAAGTACCTGCCTATTTCACGACCGGCTGGTATGACAACCTGTGCCACGAAAACTGGCGCAACTTCCAGGGATTTCGCGAGCAAGGCGGATCCGAGGCGGCGCGCACCAGGTCCAAGATCCTTGTCGGCCCGTGGAAACACGGCGGTTCCCGGAGTTATCCGGGGCTGATGGATTTGAAACTCCGCTGGTGCGACTACTGGTTGAAGGGCATCCAAAACGGGATCGACAAAGAGCCGCCAATCAAGATTTTCGTCATGGGCGCCAACCGGTGGCGCGACGAACACGAATGGCCGCTGGCCAGGACCGAGTTTACGAGTTTCTATATAAGTAGCGGCGGCAAGGCCAACTCGGCCGTGGGCGACGGGCGTCTGAGCACCGCTCGGCCATCAGAAGATTCGCCACCCGACAAATTCACTTACGACCCGGAACATCCCGTCTACACAAACGGCGGGCAGATCTCGACACTTGTACCGGGACCGCGCGATCGGCAGGAGACTCAGCAGCGAAACGATATCCTCATCTACACATCCGATCCACTGGCCGAAGACCTAGAAGTCACAGGCCCCGTGAAGATGAAGCTGTACGCGGCTTCTACGGCCGTGAATACGGACTTCACGGCCACACTGACCGACGTGCATCCCGATGGCCGGGCAATCCACATCTGCGAAGGTATACGCGGCGTGACGTTCCGCGAGTCACTGGAACAGCCCAGTTTCATCACACCGGGCGAGGTGTACGAGTACACGATCGACATGTGGGAAACGAGCATGGTGTTCAAGAAAGGCCATCGGATGCGGCTGGAAATCTCCAGCAGCAATTTCCCGCGATACGCCAGGAACCAAAACACCGACAAGCCTCTCGGAACGAGCGCGGAAGTCATAAAGGCGCACCAAACCATCTTTCATAACACGAAGTATCCATCGCATTTGATCGTGCCACTAGTTCCGATCGAAAGGCCGCCGCCGATAATGCCTGATGCCGACGGTACGCTGACGTTGCCCGCTTCGAAGGCGGAAGATGTGGAGACTCGCTAATCATGTTTCAATTTGCCATCATCGGCTGTGGACGCATTGGACGGCATCACGCGTTGGCGCTCGATGCGGACGGGCGAGGTCGTGCTGCTGCTTTGTTCGACGTCGATCGCGAGGCAGCGGAACGGTTGCAGCGAGATTGCGTTCCGCAGGCAGAAATTCACAGTGATCTCGAATCGTTACTCGACGAGGCTGCCGTCGATGCGGTTATCATCTGTAGCCCCACGTCGGCTCACTTCGACCATGTCATGGCTTGCTGGGAACGCGGGCTGCCTATCCTGTGCGAGAAGCCTCTGGCCGACACTCGTGAGCGAATTGTGGAACTGATTGAAAAGGCGGCACGCGGCGCACCGCCTTTGGCCGTAGCTTATCAGCGTCGTTACTCTTCGATCTATCGAACACTGCGCCGCGAGTTGCAGGCGGACCGATGGGGGCCGATCCGTGCGGTGACCGCACAACTGGTCGAAGATTGGCAATCGACGATTGGCGAAACCTGGCGCGACGACCCGGCTCACAACCTCGGCGGATTCGTGGGCGATGCCGGCAGCCACAAGATCGACGTCGTCTTCTATGTCACCGGGCGAAAGCCGGTCGAGGTCTTTGCCCAGTGCGACTGTTGCGGCAGCCGTGTGGAGATCGCGACGGCGGTGTGCGGACGATTGGAGGGGCGTGTGTCGCTGGGCATGAACTTCCTTGGTCATGCACACCACCTGGGCGAAGATTTTCACATAACCTGCGACGAGGCAGATCTGTTGGTCCGCGACGAGCGGCTGTGGATTGCCAGAAACAACCGAGTCGAGCCGTTTCCGGAGACCGAAATGGAACCGGACTCGACTCCCGTCTCGGGCTTTATCGACCTGCTGGAGGAGGGGCGGCCCAATCCGGCGCCGCCAGATTGCGCGTTGCCCGTGTTCGATTTCACGCAAGCGATACTCGAATCAAGCCGGACAAACCGCCTCGTTCGTCTGTAGCATCCAATTGAGAAAGTGGCAACCATGCGAAGAACCTATGCACCCATCCGTTTTGTCCTGGCCGCCCTGGCAATGTGGTCCACGGCGATTGCGGGCGAAGAGGCCGCGAAGGAGGGTGACGCCGCCGCGACGTATCTGTTCACGTCGTTCCGCGGCAATGGCGAGGACGGTTTGCACTTGGCGTACAGCCGCGACGGTCTGCGGTGGACCTCGCTGAACAACGATCGACCACTCGTCAAGCCGACGGTTGGCAAAGCCAAATTGATGCGCGATCCGTGCATCGTGCAAGGCCCCGACCGAACGTTTCACATGGTCTGGACGGTGGGCTGGTGGGAGCGGTCGATTGGATACGCGACGTCGGCCGACCTGATTCGATGGTCGCCGCAGCGGCTGATCCCGATGATGGAGCACGAGCCAAAGTGTAAGAACGCTTGGGCTCCGGAGCTATTCTACGATGAGAGCGAAAAACAATGGCTGATCATCTGGTCGTCGACCGTGCCCGGACGGTTCCCTGAAACGGACGCTTCCAGCGAAAGCGGCTCGAACCATCGGATGTACTTCACGACGACACGGGACTTTAAGAAATTCACACCGACCAAACTGTTTCTGGACCCCGGCTTCAACGTGATCGACGGCACGATCGTCAAAGTGAAAGATCAATACCATCTGATCTTCAAAGACGAACGACTGAAACCCACGCCTCAGAAGAACCTGCGGATCGCAACCGGCGACCGGGCTGTCGGCCCGTACAGACAGGTCGGCGAACCGTTCACGCCGAGCTGGGTCGAGGGCCCGTCGGTACTCCGCATAGGGAACGAGTATATCGTGTACTTCGACATGTACCGCAAGCACCGGTACGGGGCATTGCGCACGCGGGACCTTGTCGACTGGACGGACATCACCGACCAACTTTCGTTCCCGCGCGACCATCGTCACGGAACCGCGTTCGAGGTGCAACCGGACGTCATCGAACGACTGTTGCGATTGTCCCGGCCCGCAGATCACCGCGACTAATCTACCTCCCGTGCACTCGGAGGCCCCTGCTGCCTCGTGCGGCAGGTGGACACGTTTGGATGGCTAGACAAAACGTCGAACAACCGCGCCGACCCCGTGCCAGCTTGTCTGGCCGGTGAAGGAGCCCGGCCCCACGGCGACGCTTGAGGGGGTGGCCCTAATCGCGGAAGAACTCGGCAGTTAAGGCCGCCCCGTTGGGGCTTTCCGTCGTATCATATTCGCTTCCCAGGGTTACGCGACGACCGTTATCACGTCCGTCGCTCCACCCTGGGCTGACATAGGACCGTCCCTTCGGGGCTACTGCTCGCGCCGCCGATCAATCCTCCAACTTCCGCAGTTCTACCTTCCGAAACTCTATCGGATGGCTTTCGGATTGGAGCGAGATCGAGCCGCCGTAAAGCATCTTGTCGCCGTCTTTGATCAACTTGCTTGCGTCCCCGTCCTTTTCGTCCAGTTGGGGGTGGGTGTATTCCAACACCGTTTCCCCATCCATGACATGTTTGATGCTCTTGTTGCCTCGCACCTCGATTTCGACCGTAACCCACTGGTCGCCGTGGTAGGTCTTAGAACGGGAACTGTTGCAGTGCCTGGTGACGAGCTCGCCATCCATCACGATGTGCGTGCCCGGAGTGCAAACGTTGGCGGTGGTGCGCGTCCCGGATCCGCCACCGCCCAGGAGTTGCACTTCGATGGACACCGGGAAGTCCTGGTCCTTTCTCATGCTCTCGGCCGACTGGCCGTGGGCCATGATGCCGCTATTGCGGAACGCCCAGCCGGGACCTCCAGGCACCTGATCACCGACGAACCGGTATTCCACGCGGAGAACGTAGTTCGAAAACGGCTGATGGTAAAACAGATGGCCAAACCGGCCGTCGAATCGGTCGTATGCGTCATAAGCGACCTTCAGGACTCCGTCCTCGACGCGAAACGTCTGGCCAAAGTTGTCGTTCAAGTCGTAGCCTTTGATCTTGACCTCCCAACCTTCCATGTTCTTGCCGTTGAACAGTTGTATCCACTCGCCCTTTCCGGCCCTCTCTTCGGCCCAGGTGGCCGTGGCGGCTATCAGGAAAAGCAGCATCACGGAAACAGTCTTCGGTAGTCTTCTCATTTCGATTTCCTTCCTAAGGCATTGCCAATGTTCTATCTGCCAGTGAGCGACTGTCTGAAACGAGTCTAGAAACGAGCCGCCGTCCGGTCAAGTAAAAGTAAGCGAAAGCACTTGAATCTGCCGCGCCATACTGAGAGGATATCTAACTTGGGGAGTTGGTCCACGGTTGGTTGTTGCGAAAGGAGACCTTATGTCCAGGAAAGAGATTCTCGAGAAACTTGCTTCGGGCGAATTGACGGCCGATCAAGCAGATGAACTTCTGGCGAAAGAGGAAGAGGCCAAGCGGACAGGTCTCTACTGCAAGGTCAGCCAGAAGGGTGCGTTGAGCGTCTA
>JADHUC010000311.1 GCA_016784735.1 Pirellulaceae bacterium
GCAGGTGGGCTCCTCGGTTGTACTCGGCCCATAACACGGGCCACAGGTCGGGGTGTTTGTCGAGCAACGTCCTGGGCGAGGGGAAGATGTACTTGATCTCCACGTTGCCGTACTCGAACAACCCAACGGTGCCGATCGTGTTGCCGCTCGGCCACCTCGGTTTGACGTTCATAAGCTGCCCGAGCCGATGCACTTCGTGCGGCGTGAGTCTCGCATCGAACGTCCGGCCCCACGCGTTGGGGTTTGTCCCGTCGAGGCCGAAGTCGAAGCGGTAGTCGTACCCGATCGACACGAACGCGGCCATCGGCACGCCCTGCTCTTGTGCGTACTCCCACGACTTGGCGGCCGTGGCCGACAGCATCAGGGCGTGTTTGGGTTCGTATAGCTGCGCCACAATGCAGGGCCAAGGCGTGCCTTTGGGCCATGGGTGGTTCCGGTACCGCCAACCGTCACGGCCGAAGCTGAACTGGCCGTGGGCGTAGGGTGTTATCAACGCGTCGGGTGCGTAGCGCTTGGTCTTCCTGACAACCTGGGCCACCATGCCCTTGATCGCCGGTGCGTATCGCGGGTCCCGGCTGTACCTCTGCCACTGCCTGAGTTCGGTGCTTATGACCAAGTAGTCGGGAGGCCTCCCGCCGGACCACTGCGTGAACCGACTGAGCCGCAAGAACGTTTCATCCAGGTGAGCCTTCCACCATTCGCCGGTCGTGTACTCCCACGGTTTCGCATCCGCCGGGAACTTGCCCTCGTCGAACGCGTACAACGCAAAGATCGTTTTACAACCTGTCGCCGCCTGGATCTTCGCCCCAAGCTCACACTCTTCCTTGACCGGATTCTGACCGGTCGGCGTGAGCGTCCCAGTAACGCGTGCCCACTCCGTTAGCTTTTCTTCGTCCCCGGACCACTGGGCGATCTCGACGTGGCTACCGTGCAACGTAGGCAACGGCTTGAGCGGTTGCACTTCCTGGGCGAGGGCCGTGCACGTTGCAGCGTGCAACACGAGTAGGGCGGCAAGGGAGTTTCGCAACATGGTCATAGTTGTCGTCCTTTCAAGTGTCCACGGTCGGTTCAGATCTTTGAATTTCCTATACCAGGTATCCGCAGGAAGCAGGGTACCTGTGAAGAGGATCAACCGATCCGTTTTCAGCGGACTGAAGACCGTGTTTGTTTCCCTGGGGGATCCGCCCCCCAGACCCCCTGGGACGGCGCTCAGGTTGCTTCCCAGCAGAGCCCTATCCTCCGCCCAGGTCGGAACTGATTTTGGCAAAGCCATACGCTTTGTGCGCAGGGCGTACGCGAACACAGAACAGGAAGGATTTGAGAGCTACCGGGTTGACAACGCCTTTGTCATAGATGGGCCAAGTCTTCGCGGGCCACCACTCAGTACTCGGTACACAGTACTCAGTGCACAGTAGTTGGTACACAGTGCTCAGTACCAAGGACGCCGTCCTACTTGGGCACGGCTGCTTGCCAGCCGGCGTGGAGTTTCTTGGACAAATCGGCGACGGTCTCTCGCTTCTCGGGCAAGTCAGCAATGTTCACGTCTTCCTGCGGATCGGTCTGATGGTCGTACAGTTCGCGGGCGACATATTCCTTGGTCGTCCAGTTCATCCACTCGACATAGCGGTAACGCTCGGTGCGGACGCTGTAGCCCATGTACTCTTTCCCGTCCGGCGCCACCCACTTTCCTTCACGGAGGAACTGGCTGAACGCGGCGGTCTTCCAGGGGCGGCTGCAGTCGTTTAACAACGGCACGAAGCTTGTCCCCTCCAGGTGCTTGGGCACAGCGATACCTGCCAGTTCGCACAACGCCGGGTAGATGTCGACGAATTCCACCAGTCGATCGCAGTGCTTTCCGACTTCCTTGGCCGCCGGTGCGCTAACGATTAGAGGCACGCGCGTGTCGATCTCGTAATTGGTCATCTTGCACCAACTGCCGTGCTCGCCGAGCTTCCAGCCGTGATCGCCCCAGAGAATCACGATCGTGTTGTCGCGGAGGGCGAGTCTTTCGAGTTCGTCGAGAAGTCTCCCGACCTGAGCGTCGATATAGCTGACCGACGCGAAGTACCCGTGCCGCAGTAACCTCGTCTGCGCCTCGGTCAGTTGTCCCTGGTGTGGTGTGGGTGATTCCCGGAAATCCAGGTAGCCCCGTAATTCCCGTATCGTGTTGATTGCCATGGGCGGCGCGTTCTTGGGCAAATGAGCGTTCGCGGGCAAGGGGATTTCGTCGCGGTCGTACATCTCCCAGTATTTGGTCGGCACGTTGAAAGGCAGGTGCGGTCGGTAGTAACCGACTGCGAAGAAGAACGGCTGGCGCCGCTCTTTCAATTCCTTGAGTTTGTCAATGGCCTTGTCCGTTTGCGCACCGTCGAAGTAGGCATTGTCAGGGACATCCACGTTCTCGGTAGCAACCGTTTTCAGATACCACTCGCCCAAACGGTCGATGTAGCGGGCCTGTTGCCCTTCCTTGATGATCTCGGCCTGTCGTTGTGCGATGAATTCAACATTTTCCTGTTTCCGATACACCGCATCCGGGTCAAATGGATAGCCGTCGATATGCAGCTTGGGCTCGCTCCACGAAAGCGGATCGGGAATGATATTGTGGAAGATCTTGCCGATGCCCGTCGTGTGATAGCCGTTGCGCTTGAAGTGCTGAGCGACGGTGACGGCGTTGGGGCGAGTGGTGCGAAAGTCCGTCCTCAAATCCCAGACCTTGATTGTATCAGGTCGCAGTCCGGTCATCAGACTTGCGCGGGACGGATTGCAGACGGCCTGCTGGCAATAGGCGCGCGTGAAAGTGACCCCGTTCCCGGCCAACCGATCGACATTCGGACTCTTGACGTATCCCTCGCCATAACAGCCCAATTCCGGGCGCAGGTCATCCACTGCGATGAAAAGAACATTGGGGCGTTCCGGCGGGCGGAGGTCCTCTGCGCGAGTGGCGGAAGTCGGTGACGCCGCAACGTACGCCAGAAGACAGAAGGACTGCAGGAGGCCGATTCTCGACAAGTGTAGCTTCGCCATCTTTCGCACGCTCCCCAAGGTGATTTCTGCACGGGATGCAAGTGCCTGTGATCAGGCAGATAAAGACGCCATCGGCTGCGAAATTAGTCTACATCAATCGGAACGCGCGTGCGACGGTCCGGGCAACAAAACGGAGGGGCAGCCTTAGTTCTTGGGCCAGCCGTTGATGATGTGCAGAACCTCGCGCACGTAAGCACACTCGCATTCGGCCGGACACGGGAGCAGTTCCTTTCCGCGGAGACAATGCCCCGGACATGCGTCCGTGCCGGTCGCGGGCTCAAAGAAGATCGGCCCGTCGTAAAGGTCCTGGAAGCGTTCTGCCTCGATTCCGAGGGTGGTGCCGCAGGAATGGTTGAACAAGAAAAGGCCGGTTTCCAGGTCGAGGAAATTGACCTGATACCCAACAAGTTTGATGCCCGGATCAGTCAAGAAACTGTCGCGGTCCTTCCACGGGAACTGGCACATGGAGCACCGCTCAAATACACACGAACTTGTCGCGACTTGGCTACTCATCTCTACGGATCTAACTGGTTGTCAATGTCTGCCAAACCCTACGTCGCGGAGGCCGAATCGGCAAGCAGAAACAGGTTCCCCGCCCCCGGCGCACCGCGATCCAAGTGCGGATGCGACAAAGCCAAACGTGCGGGACGCCGGACCGGCGCATAGAAAAAGCCGCGTTACTCCCGGTAGAATGACGTGGCTTGAAGATCACAACTTTCGGTGTTCCGTCCGAAGTGTGGTGGCACCTCCATGTGTTCAGGTGCAGTATCGGGAACGAAGGCAAACGCCCTTGACGAAAAAGCTGGCACAACGGATAGGTAGCCGTGGCAAACATTGCGGGTCACGGCAACAAAAAAGGCCACGCCAGCGACAAGCCAGCGCGGCCGACGTGGTGAAACGCCAATGACTATCAAGCCTACGACACGAGGGGGCGTTGGCTAGCGAAAACAGCGGACCGACGAACCGGCTCAACACAAAAAAGCCACGCCGCCCGATCAGGCAACGTGGCTCGAAAATAGAAACTTGGAGGTCGATTCGAGGATGGTGGTGACACCGCCAAGTGTCCATTCCTGCTATCGGGAGTGAAAGCGGAGTACCTTGGTGGAAAACTTCAACCATCCGATTGTGTGGCGTCGGCAAGCCCTACGGCCGACGGGCAAGAGAATTGATACAACACGAATAACCGCGTTCCTACTCGTCAGTGGATTCCTCGGCGTCAACAACGCGGACGCGGTAGAATTCACTGCCCCATGCGATCAGTCCGTAATGAGCGGACACCCCAAACTTACGCAGTCCTTCCAGGTGTAACGGCAGCCGCCAGGGAACGAGGCGCTCCGCTTCGAAGGTCTGCGGATGGATCCGCCACCATGTTCCGCCCGGAGCGTATAGCCATCCCTCGTACGGAAGAAGCTTCTTGGCGAAGCCACCCTGGTGTCCGACGATGTTCCGATCGGCCCGGTCCAGGCAGAGCTGTCTGGATTGCTTGCCGTCAGGCAGGGCCGTTCCCGGTTCAGGCCGTAACGTTACTCCGTTGTCACCGGTTTCCAGTAGCAATCCTTCGCTGCTGAAGTACGAGTCGCTGTACCGGTGGTCTGCCATGGCGAGATCGCTTCCGAACACCTTGACCTCGAGCGTGCGCAGATTGATCAACAAAGGGCGTCGTCTCCCGGCATGGGTGGGCGAGTATCGCCCGACCAACAGCAGCGGCCCCGCCGACGGACCCGAGGCGCGATGTGCATGGACCCAATGAGGCTTGAAACAGAGAGAAGGATCATCCTCCACGTCCTCTCTCGCCTCGTCGGGCTGAACCACGCGTGTCGCTTCATGAAACACACGCACTGCGGGCCGTGAGGGATTGCGGCAGTCGATGGTTGCACACCACGCTCGCTGGTGCTCGCCAAAACTGCCGATGGCAACAACACGGCCCTCCGACACGGGTTGGATGATAACTCCATGGCTGGTCGGCGGGAGCCCATCGTCGGCATTGACTCGCGACAGTACCGTCCCGTCGGGATCGACAACCCAGATACCCAACCAGCGCGTTGCGATCCACACCGATTGCCCGTCCCACGCGACCTGTTCGAAGTTGGGCTCACGATCCACAAACACCTCGTCCAGGATACCTTCCTCCCGCATGAACAGCACAGCGCCATTCTGCCAGTACACATCCAAGTCTTGCCCACATCGAATCACATGTGATATCCCGCCCCATCCGTAGGGGCTCCGCCATCGCTTGCCCTTGGCGGAGCTGATTTGTCCCGAGACGTCTCGCACACGCAGATCGAGCCGGTCAAAACGAAGACGCCCTAGGCTGCGCAGATCTCGGGGCTTGTGCGACGTCGATGGCTTGCGGGCGATATCCGTTTTCGGCGCGCGTGTCCTCCGTTCGAGTTCGCGGGAGGCGTACGTACGAACATCTTTCGCCCGGCCGTACATCCATTCGCGCGTGCGCCCGTAATTCCAAATCGGGTCGTACTTGGTGGCAGCGAAATCTTGGAGAAACCGATCTAACGTGTCGTGCAATTCCCGAAGTTGCGACGTGGATAGTTGATCGCGCTCGGCCCACTGGTAACGAATCTGGCCATAACGACCGTAGAGGCTGACCACCGAGTGTTTCGAATTCTCCAAGTCTTTCAGAAACGCAAGCCAGTCTTCGTCGGTAAACGCTCCGACTCCTTCCAGTCGAGTCTGGTAACGGCGTCCCTGGTACGACAGAAACTGCTCCACGTGTAGCTGCGTTTCCAGGCCGTCCGGCACGACTTGCGTGAGCACGCGGAAGACAAGGTCAAGATCCTGCTTGGTGCGGTAGGTCCGGTCCACCTGCAAAAGCGCGATTTCCGCGACAACTCTCTGCCAAGCGTGCAGCAGGTGTGCTTTCCCAAAACGATGCTTCGGCACGTCGTCGTCCGGAAGCGCTGGGACCTGTGGCAACACTTCGAAAAGAAAGCGTCGTTGCGCTTCTTCCGCCTGTTCGAGCTCGATCTGCCCAACTCGCCGATATTCACCATTCACTGTCCCCGTCACAAACGGAATCGAGTAAAGGAAGCAGTGCGAACGGTACCTATCCGCCAACTCCACAGCCCGCATGGCCGGTATTCGGCGATTGCGGATGAGGTATTCCAGATGGGAAAGGCCAGCCCGGTAGGCGTCGACCCGCCCCTGGATGGCAGCCCGAATCAACGGGTGATCCAACTTCCAGTCTCCCAACTCCGCGGCTTCACCGATGCGACGCGTTGCCTGACGTCGATATTCGCCGACCAACTGAAGACGCAAGTCTGTATCATCGGGCTTCAACAGCAGGGCGGCTTCGCGCAACCCGATCGCATGCTCCCAAGTCCCCAAGCGGGCAAAGGTATCGGCTCGATCAATCAACCAACTCGCCTGCTGCTGCGCGGATAAGGGTCTCTGCTTCTTCGCGGTCACTTCTTCCAGCACGAGTCCCGGAACGTCGGTCGTGAGATATCGGGGGGTCTGCGAGAGAGCAAGTGTCGAAGAACGAACGACTTTCGGTGTGTCGGATGCCTGGAGTATTCGAATCTCAAACGCGATCCGCACCTCCTTGTCGGGAGCCGACCGGCTCGCGGCAAAATCTGCTTCCACTAACACAGGCACGACGCGCTCGACGCGACCGTCGCTGCCCAATGAAAGCTCACGGCGAATCGCGCGAGCTTCTTCCACCTCGATAACCGCCACGCCGGGAGCACTCGCCAGGGCATCCTGCAGCAGATGTGCAAAACCCGCTTGGAGACGATCGTAGTCATGCACCAGGCTCTTAGATACAAACGGCGAGACTCCCACGATCGTCGAAACACCCGATGCGAAATGCTCGCGGATTTCTCCGACCATCTGAACGATCTTCTCAGCGAGCGCCCGTGCATCTTCGCTGCATGGAAAATGTTCCGTACGCAAACGCGCACCGTGCCGACAATCGCTAACAGCAACCTGAACGAATTCCTGCTTTTCGCCCCGTACTCGTGACAACAGTAGCAGGGCGTCCGCCCCCAGCAAACGCCCAAGTCGCACGCGGTCCGACGCCTTCTCATCTCGGGAAAGCAAGCCTAATTCGAACTCGCGGAGCGCTTCGTCGAGTCGTTCACGCTCGACCAGCTTGATACCCGCGACCTCAGACAACCGAGCAGTGAGCAAATCACCAATGCCTGTTTTTCGGACGTCCGCCGAACACACCACAGCCCAGCGGTCGAGTCCGTCCGGTGCGAGTTGATCCGCGCCCGCCCACGCACAAGGTGTCAGTGGCATAGAAAACAAGCCGACAAGCAGCGCGGCAACGAGCATCAACGTCACCACAGCCCAACCGCGTGGTCCACCCGTCGATTGTCCGATCTGTCCCACCAACGCAATGCCTGACATCCAAACTCTCGACAAGGCTCGTATCGACCGTTCAACTCGCCGAATTGCAGGCAACGTAACGTGATCCTAACGTGCAGAGCGTTTGTCTTTCATCAGCACCACGTCGTCCTCGATTTCCTCGCTCATCGGAATGCCCCAAACCAGTTCATCCGGCAGCAACAATCGACGCCGGTTCAATCAAGACGTGGGCCACATGGAAGCCCGCCGCTTGAACGTTTCCGATTGCCGACCGAATTGCTTCTTCCAGGCTGGGCGCCCGGCGATGAAAATCGATCCTCGTTACTCCGCCCGACGTACTGATGGATCCGTCCGCACAGCCGGCCTCATACAACCGATCGGCATCTTCTTCCGAGTCTTCCGGACTGGCCAGAATGACCGTGAATTCGTGCTCTCTCATGTCGCGCTCCCAGGCTTAATGATTGCAGCGATCAATGGCTCGTCGAATATCCTTCGCGTGGTTTTCCGGACTCGTTGGAGTCGAAAAGACGCGAAAACGGCATCCGTCGCGGGTCTGCAACGGACACCAGAGCGTTCCCGAAATGTGCGCTTTACCGGAACTCTTGGTGAAACGCCATCCTTGTTGTTCTGCGTATTTGATCGCGTCGCGAATATGTTTGTTCGGACGGTCGGCCAAGACTTGTTCTCCCTTTACCTGCTATCTTATTGTACACAGACTTGCGATGCCGCCAATCTCGGCTCCGCAGACTTGCGATGCCGCCAATCTCGGCTCCGCAGACTGTCTTGCAGGGCTTTCTTCCTACTTCTGATTGTGCTAAATAGTTGGAGGCACTCCAAGAGAGTATTCCTGCCATAGCTGTCTGCGTTGGCGTTGACTATTCCGGCAGAAACCGGAGCCAAGCCCGACTGATTCATGTTCATGGAGATACCGCTGTGACGAGACACTTCTTCCCCGGAATCGCGTTGACACTCGTGCTGACATCTGCCTTGGCCTCCTTGGCGGCAAGCCCTGAGGCGGACGGCACGCTGAAGCTCTGTGCCCGAAGCCGCGTTGCGGATACAGATTCGAACGGCGATTTCAAGATCGTCTACAAGACCGTCGAATGGGATGCCAGCAAAACGGCGATCGTCGTCTGTGACATGTGGGCTCGACATTGGTGCGACGGAGCGTGTAAGCGTGGCGCCGAGATGGCCCCGCGAATGAACGGTTTTGTCAAGGAGGCTCGCCGACGAGGCGCGCTGATCGTCCACGCGCCCAGCGGCGGCATGAAGCATTACGAGGACCATCCGGCCCGCAAGCGCGCACAACAGGCCCCGAAATCCGCCAATCTGCCAGACGGGATTGCACGAGGGTGTTCCCAGATCGAATCGGAGAAACGAGGCGAGTGGCCGCTCGATCAATCCGACGGCGGTTGTGACGACCAGCCCCGCTGTCCTAATCGGCAGATGGATGTACACCAGACGGCCGCAATTGAAATCTGCGACGAGGACGCCATCAGCGATTCCGGCGTCGAGTGTTGGAATCTGTACGAGCAGCGAGGCATCGAGAACGTCATCCTGGTGGGCGTCCACACGAACATGTGCGTGATCGGCCGACCCTTCGGCTTGCGAAACATGGTTCGCTTCGGCAAGAACGTGCTCTTGGTCCGCGACTTGACCGACACCATGTACAATCCCAAACGCGAGCCGTTCGTGCCTCACGTCCGCGGCACCGAGTTGATCGTCGAGCACATCGAAAAGTTCGTCTGTCCGACGATTACTTCGACCGACCTGCTCGACAAACCAGCCGTGCGTTTCACCGAAGACGACCGCCCGCACATCACCTTCCTGGTCAGCGACGACCACTATGACGCGGACAAGACCTTGCCGGCCTTTGCGCAGATGCTTCGCGAGCGGTACGGCTGCCATTGCACGGTGCTGCACGGTCAAGGCACTTCCGACATCCCGGAAACGGCGGAACTCGAATCCGCCGACTGCCTGGTCCTCTACATCCGCCGTTTGGCACTCCCGAAACAGCAGCTTGACCGCGTTCGCAAGTACATCGAATCGGGTAAACCGCTGGTGGGCATGCGTACGTCCAGCCATGCCTTCGACGTTCGCGGCAAATCGGAGGAAGGCCAGGACGAGTGGCCGGAATTCGATGCTCAGGTCCAGGGCGGCAACTATCACGGCCATGGTCCCAACGACTTGGGAACCGACGTGGCGATCGTGGCCGATCAGGCTGGTCATCCTATGCTCAAGGGCGTCGAACCGGCCAAATGGCACAGCACGGGTTCGCTCTATTACACGGCACCGGTCGCCTCCGACGCGACCGTGCTGATGACCGGTTCGCTAGCCGATCGCGCAGAGCCGCTGACGTGGACACGCACCTACAAAGACGCGCGCATCGTCTACACCGGGCTGGGGCATCCGGACGATTTCAAGGAGCCCCAATTTCGCAAGTTCCTGGTGAACACAATCTTCTGGGCAATGGACCGGCCCGTGCCAGACGGCGAAAAGTCGGAGTGAAGCCACGGCATAGTTTCACTTCGGATCGCCGATTAGACCGGCAGGAATAGCGATCCGGTCAGCGATCAAGATCACGGAGTCATACACCGGGACGTTCTTGAACGTGTGGACTTTGCCGTCTGCTGTCCATAGCGACTTGCTGATCTCGTACACCTTGCCCGATAGCATGTCCACCAAAACAGGATCCGCGAAGCCCCCGTGGCGAATGCTGAGGGTCACGTGTTCCAGTTCCGGGCGTTCGCCCGGCGGATCGCTGTCGCGCCAGATGGTGACGATCTGCTTTCCGCCGGATGCTTGATAGCCGAAGACTGAAAATGAACTGTCTTGGGCGCCGCCGGTAACTTCGCATGTGTAGTCTTCGATTCGCTTCAACGAGTCGTCGAACATCGCCGTGACGTGTTGAACGGCCCGGTAGGCGGTCTTGGCGTGATCGACCGTCTTGTCAGGATTGACCTGCAGCAGTCCCTTGTAGTTGATCTTCGTTTGCAGTTGGCTTGACGCGTCGCGCAGGTCCGAATCCCGTCCTTTGCTGGTTACCAGATATACCATGTCGCAGATCGCAAAGTATGACGACGGGATATCCCGGCCCAAATCGCCCAGCAACCGCCGCAGAGTCCATTTGGCCTGACGCTCCTCGGTCCAATCGTAGTTTGCCAGCGCGCCGAATGATCCTCGTCTGGATGGCGCTCCGTTCTCGCCCTGCCGCAGAGTAATCTCCGTCGAGTAGCGGGCGACGGCGTCGCGAAGCTGACGTACGCGATCGTGTACGCTGTCCGGATTGGTCGCATACGGATGGTAGGTCACTTCGTTGACCAGGCCCAGCTTGCCCTGTGCTTTCAACGAATCCAACAGCGACTCGACGAACTTCGTATCGAACGCACCGCCGGCTGCCACAATGATTCGCGATTTCGGCTGACGCTGCCGAATCGCCTCGGCCGTACGGACGACCAGATCCGTGTACTGCGGCACGGCCTTCTGGCCGCCGCGAGGCTCGTTCCATACCTCCCACTCGTCGACGTGTTCTTTGTAGCGGTCGACAAAAGCCGCCACGAACTCGTCCCACGCGGCGAGTGCTTCGGGTGATGAAGGCAAACCGCCGCTCAGTCCCGTTCCTCCGCCGCCGGGATAGATCGGGTTTCCGTAGCATAAGCAGACCCAAGGTTCGACGCCCTGGTCGACCATGTCCGGTATGATCTCGTCGAGCCACGCCCAATCGTATTTGCCGGGCTCTTGTTCGGTCTTGGCCCAGCCGGCCTGGATACGAGCCTTCTTCACGCCCAGCGGGCCAAGGTACTTTTTCCAGTTGGCGTAGACCGTGTAGTCCCGGTCCATGGTCTCGGCACCGACAGACCAATCGGAGGACTGTATCTCTCGAGCGTGCCGCGGCCGGATCTTCCCCAGATACGTGTATCCGACGCCCGGTTCAGCGGCGGCAGCAACCGACGAGATCACGAGGGGAGTCACCGCGATCAGCAATTGCCAAGTACGGCAAACGGAAGCGTTCATTTGTCATCTCCTCGAATGGAATCTGGCTGCGGTATCTCGTGCCGCGCAGCATAGTGCAACAATTGGCATAGCTCAAGAGTCTGGTCACCACGCTCTTGTGGGATCGCGTCGGTTGTCTGTCGGGCCGATTCAATGCACAATCTAGGTCTGACAACCGTGACTCACCACCGAAACCAGTAAGAACGGGAGAGAACAGAAATGAATCGTAAATCATTCGTGGCAATCGTTGCCCTTTTGTCGCTTGCAGTCGGTTTTCAATCACGTGCGCATGCCCAGAGGCACGAACGGGTCTTCGCCAAGGATGGCTCGGGGGTGTTCGGCTACAAGACCACGCCGCTTCAGCCCTGGTCGGGTTTTCAAGTGCATGATCCGGACCGGCCTTTACCGCCGAAGGTGACGCCCGGCGAGCCGAGCACGCAGGACAAGGCCGGAACCGCACCTTCGGACGCCATTGCGCTGTTTGATGGCAAGGACCTGTCGCAGTGGAAGCCGAACGGCTGGAAAGTGGAAGACGGCGAACTTGTGGCTATCGACGGCATGCTGACGTCGAAGGAGGAATTCGGTGATTGTCAGCTTCACGTGGAATGGCTGGTGCCGACCGAGCCGGCCGAAGTTATTACGAACCGCGGCAACAACGGCCTGTTCTTCCTGGGGGAGATCGAAGTGCAGATCTTCGATTCGTATGAGTATACGACCAAGATCTACGCAGACGGGCAAGCAGCGGCGATCTATGCCCAAACTCCGCCGTTGGTGAACTCCAGCCGCAAGCCGGGCGAGTGGCAGACGTTCGACATCGTCTTCTCCGCCCCAAAGCTCGACGACGACGGCAAGGTTGTGGCATCCGCCAGGATCACGATGCTCCACAACGGTGTGCTGGTCCACAACAACCAGGAGATCTACGGTCACACGCCGCACGCCGGCCTGGCCAGCTACAAGTCGGTCAAGCCCAAAGGGCCAATCGCCTTCGGAGCCCATCACTGCCCGGTTCGTTTCCGCAACATCTGGATCCGACCGCTGTAGCGTCGATCGCGCCCGGTGCGACAGAAGAGGAGGCAGGCATGTGCCAGACAAGTGGTCCGTTTTCGTTCCTTCGAACAGCACTGTTCTGCACAACATGTGTCGCGACGTGCGTGACCGGTACCTTCGTTTGCGACGCCGCCGAGAGCAACCGGCAGTGGATAGTCTACATCGCTCAGGACAAACACCTGGACTACAACTGGTGCGGATCCACCACCGAGATCGAACTGCGGATGGCGGCGCTTACGGACTACTATCTGGAGCAGGCCGAACAACACGGTCGGCGATGGAATCTGGACGGCACGATCTGGGCCGAAGTGTATCGCCGACATCGTGGTGATGCGGGGCTCCAGCGTTTGCACGGCGCCATTCGCGATCGGCGCATTGGCTATGCCGGCAACTATGCCGTTCTGTTGTGGGGCATTCTAAGCACGGAAACGGCAATTAGGGCCTGCTACGGAGCTGTGCCGATCGAACGGGCTACGGGCACCGATGCGCGAACGTCGCTCGTCATGGAGAATCCGGGCCTCACCTGGGGCGCCGCCAATATCCTGACCGAGTGTGGGTTCGATTTCCTCGGCCGCGGCATCTATTGGCTTCGTGCCGAGAGCTATAACAGAAACCGGGAACCCTATCCGTTGTTCTGGTGGACGGCTCCCAACGGCAAGCGCGTGCTGGTTCGCTGGGATCTGTACGATGGCACGCAGACTTGGGGAGGCTACGCCGAAGCGTTCCGATTGGCCAAAGTGGCCGGCATCAGTCCGAGCGCTCAACGTCTACAGACAATCGAAGGCGACACTACGCCAGAGGTCCACGCACAACGCAGAGCCTACATTCATCAGACCGTCGAGCGTTATGAGGCTTACGGTGACGCGTACCCGATATCGAGCATTTTGCTTCTTGGGACCGGTCACGATGGCTGGATTCGCACGGACAGCTTTTCCAAGTTCATCGAACGTTTCAACAACGAATCGGATGGAACGATTCGATTGGTGGACGCCCGGTATCAAGACTTCTTTGAAGCGGCCGAACGAGAGATTCAAGAGAAGGAGTTGACGATTCCCTCGCTGGAAGGTTCGTTTGGCATCTGCTGGGAAGAGTGGGCGGCGCATCTGGCCGGACTGACGCAGGATTTTCGAGAAGCCGAACGTTTGCTCCGCTTGGCCGAGGCGGACCACGCGCTAAAGGCAGTCAGCGGTAAGGTGGATCCGCGTACAACGGAACTGCTTCAGCATGGATTCCAGCAATTGCTGGTCTTTGCCGAGCACGACATGGGCGGGATCAGCCGCCGACTCGCCGCCATGTCGGCTGGCGTCCGGGCGAGCGCTGCGGTCCAAGCCTTGGACATCGGCCGATCGTTGGCTCCGATACCTACACCCGCACCATCGCCTCCCGCATCGGCTTTCAGCCCGGAAGATCTGACGTTTTCCTGGCAGAACGGTGAAGTCACCTTTGACGAGAAACGATGCGCGGTTGTCTCATTAGTTGATCGAGACGGCCGCGAGCTTGTTCCGTCCGGTAAAGGGCCGGCCTTTGGTGAATTCGTCCATACGCGTTATCGCACGCGCGCTCGATCGCAGGCCGTCTTTCCGGAACCATTGGACTCACCCGGCCAATTGACAGTTCGGGACGTGGCCTGCCGCCGATCGGCAGACGGAGTCGAAATCCGAGCTGCATTCGACCGTAATGGATTCCGCGTCATCAGCGACTGGTTCTTCCACACAGCTCATCCTTGGATCGACGTCACCTATCGCATGGAAGACGGCTGGACGGATGATCCTCAGACTGTTCAGTCTTGCTTCCCGCTCACACTCGACAATCCAACGTATCGCTATGATGCACCTGGCGCCGTTCTTGTAGCCGGCCCCAAGGCCGATGGCGGCGACGATCTTCCTGGGGCAAATCCAGAACTGTTTGCCGGCCTGACCTTTGCCTCGGCGACGGACGGCGAACGAGGCGTCATTCTGCTGACGCCGGATACACTGTTGCTGCAATTCGGTGCCGATGCGGTGCGAGCGCCCGGCTACCAGACGTCGGATATCCCGGCCCAGATCACATCGTTGCCCATGATGAACCTGACGGGCAACGACCGGCAATTCGGACAAGCGGGCCGGCGGCAGTGGACCTATCGCTATCGCGTCGTATTGGTCGACGGTAATCGCGATGCGCTCGGACCATTTCAAGAAGCCCAACGATTCGCTACGCCGCCATTCCTGCAAGTTCCCGGACATTCGCCCGCCGTGCCGGATCTTTCCACGTTGGAGATCGACTTTGCCGGCGGACCGCTGCTGACATTCAAGCTGGCCGAGGATCGCAATCGCCTCATCCTGCGTTTCTGGAATGTCTCGTCGCGCCCCGCAAGAGGTTCCCTCAAATTGCCAAAGGGATGGCCAAGAGCGGAGCGATGCGATGCTCTTGAACGTCCGCAGGAGCCGCTGACCGTCGCTGATGGACGCGCGAACTTCGCTGCTGACGCCAGGGGAATCTCCACTGTCGCGCTCTGCCGCTGACACGGGCTGTCTGCTGACAGGCACTGGCTATTTGCCGATACAGTACAAGGCTTCATCGCTGCGCAGGAGTAGCTGGCCGTCTGTGATCGCTGGTGTGGCGTTGAACACGCTTTCGTCGCCCAATTGGTTGTGCGCCAGTTCCTGGAACTCGGGCTGAAGCGCCAATACGACCGTACCGTCCAGGCGAGTGACGCCGTACAGCTTT
>JADHUC010000312.1 GCA_016784735.1 Pirellulaceae bacterium
CGTCCGCTCCCGGAATCGGTAGCGACCGGCTGCACTTGAGTCCCACGGCAATGATCGTGGCTCGGTGCTGCGAACGTATCTCGGCCAGGGAGATGTCCTTACCGACTTGCGTGCTGCAGACGAATTCGACGCCCAGCGTCTGAATGAACTCGACCTCCGCCTGAATCAGGTCTCGCGGCAAACGATACTCGGGAATTCCCACTGCCAGCATCCCGGCTGGGATTGGCTCCATCTCGTAGACCGTGGGTCGGCAGCCAAGTAGCGCCAAGTCGTGGGCCGCCGCCAAGCCGGCCGGTCCCGAGCCGATGATTGCCACCGGCTCGCCATCCGAATTGCCGGGCAACTGCCGGTCCGCGAAAAACCGCTTCAGTCCCGCGAACTCTTCTCCGGCGAGGCAATCACGGCCGGCTGCATGATCGATCAGCCGGCGAAGCAAACCAAGCGGAGGATCGATAGAGCCATGGCCCTGCTGGTCGAATCGTTCTTGAGCGAACCGTTTTAGCGCGCGAATGGCAATCGACTGGTCGACATCGCCTCGGCGGCAAGCGGCTTCACACGGAGCCCCGCAAACTCGACCACAAATCGAGGCCAGCGGATTGGGCCCGCGTGCGATCAGGTACGCGTCCTGGAAACGCCCCTCGGCAATGGCGCGAACATAGCCACGGGCGTCCGTGTTAACGGGACAGGCGTACTGGCACTTGATCTGGCGCCGCCAGTAATCCTCAGTCGGTACCTCGACGCGGTAGCGGTGCATCTTTGCCTTCGTCTTTCCCTCTCTCTCCAGGAATCAACGAGAGTCCGGCCACGTTTCCTCAAGCCACAACGGTGGGATCGCTATTCTTTCGCAGTTGTACCAGGGGGACGCCACGAGCCAAAGCGGACAGTTTCGTCTCGGCCAGGTAATCGCGCATCTGCCGATGGACCGACAGGATGTATTCGCCCAACACGCAGTCCATTCCCTCGCAAAGCGGTTCGCCCAACAAGCAGACGCCGTCGTCTACCGGACCATCCACCGCCTCGTAAATCTCCAGTAGGGTGACCGTCTTCGCGGCCCTTCCCAATCGAAAGCCACCTTGCGGACCACGGACCGAATCAACCAAGCCGGCCTTTGCCAATCGCTGCATCACCTTCGCCAAATGGTGACTCGAAGCCTTGAGTCGCGCAGCGAGCCCCTGGTTCGTGAAACGCTGGTCAGTGGCACTAGCCAACACCGCCATCGTATGAAGGGCCAGCGATGCAGCTTCCGAGATATTCACTAGCATCGGGCACCACCGTTCGCTTCTTGGGTGAACGTAAAAAAGTAAACCGGTACTAAAATACCAGTTTGATCCGCTGTGTCAACCCCTGCCCCGTTGACTTCGGTCGATTGGTCGATACGATGTGCGGCGGATTAACTGCGAAACCGCCTTCGCACACACCCGACGATCCTGCCTTTGGATTCCCCTCGACTGGCCTGCCTTGATCGTTTTGCGCGGTGGACTTGATTGAGGTCTCGCACCATGCGGCCTGCCGACGACAACGGAAAGGACTTTTATTAATGATGAAGTGCCTGCTGATAGCGCTGGCGGTGGTCGCTAGCGCGCCAACACCTGCCGGAAAAGAAGTGCTTTGGGGCGACGATTACGGGGCTGCGTTGGAAGCAACAAAAGACTTGCAGAAGCCGCTGTTGATCGTGATAGATGATTCGGCTCAATCGAAAAGCCAATTGCGACACGTGGAAGCCGTACCGGAAAAGAAGAACGCGGAACTACTGGAAAGCTACGTGCTTTGTCACGTTGACGTGACGACCGAATACGGCAAGCGGGTCGCGGAGGTCTTTGAGGTCAAGCAGTATCCGTTCACGGCCATCCTCGACAAAACCGGCGAGAAGATCATCTACCGGATGACCGGCCAGTTGGACGATTCGGATTGGATCACTGCATTGGACACCCACAAGCGAGGAGAAAGCCGGAGCGGTTCCGCGAGCCGCAAGAGCCGATCGACTTGCTATACGTGAGGGCATTAGGCCCTTTTCGCGCCGTGTGCGGCGCGACTGGATTGCTGGAGGTAGGTCCCGTCTGCCGGACGGGACGTGGATTGGTCGGCGCCCCCGAAATGCGAAGTCCCGCTCGGCAAGCGGGACCTACCGTTGCGCAAAAAGACGCGTCCCGCGGCGGCAGAAACCTGATATCCGCCGCGAAACGCCGGGGTGCAGTCACCCAGATTGGGGGCAGCTTTACTTCTTTGCCTCGCCCTTCTTGTCAATCGGCTTTTTCGTTTTGGTGGTGTGTGATTATCTGTTGCTGGCGGATTGGCTGTGCAGTTCCTCTCCAAATTCGCGAAGGCCACTTCCCACCATACCTATCACGAGGCCCTCCCGATCAAACGAGAACCCGACGTAGACTTCGATGTGCCCCTTCGTGCACCAGTCGGGTTCAACGAAGTCCTTGGCGAATTCAACGAAACGCAATCCGCGTCCATCCCGCTCATAGGCATTGAGTCGGCCCCCAGTAACGGCGATGGCCACTCCAGGGAATCAAAGTCGACTCTGCATTCTCTCACGATAGTCTCCCAGATGGATGGCAGTATCAGCCATTCTACGCGGAGAATTCGACCTCTACGCTTCCGAGGTGAGTGAAACGAGCGGCGATCCGATCATCCGACTCGACCGACACCAGCTTCACCGCCGAGCCGGGGATTACCAGTTGCCCGGCCTTCAGATAATCGCCGCGCCGAATGAGGTGGTTGGCGAGCCACCGTAGCGATTTCAATGGGCCGCCCATGATCTCGGCACCGATTCCCGATGCCTCCAATTCGGCATTGCGGAATATTCCGACGCCCTCCAAATCGAAATCGAGCCCCGCAGGCGAAGTCCTTTGCTCGCCAACGACAAGACCCGCAAAGATGCCGTTGGAAGCGATTAGCTCCTGCGAAGTCGGCCTGCCGAACCAAAATCTGTAGTTGTGAATCTCGATTCCGGGGGCGACCCATTCAATGGCCTCGAGTAGTTCCTCCTGATCCCGGATCTCGGATCGCACATCCCGCCCAATCCCGAAAACAAACTCGGGTTCCACGGCCAAGTCAACGTAGTCGTTCCAGTCGAGTACCGTGTTGCCGTGGTGGATGTGTGGGGCCATAAGCCGACCACAGATCGGTTCGTTCAGGCCGAACTGCTGGCGAATGGCTTTACTCGTACAGCCGACCTTGTGGCCGACCACTTGTTCGCCCCTCGCCTCACGAGCAGCACTCACCTGCCGCTGGACTTCATACGCATCGTTGATCGACAGTGTGCCCAAGTCGAACTCGACCGACGGGTCGAGTTTCTTCGACAGGTGGATCTGCAGGAACGCCTCGGCGATTTCTACCAATTGACGCATCAACAAGTCTCCAAACGAACTGACATTCAGCCAGAAAGCACTTTCCCATAGAAACAAACGACTTCAAGCCTGCAACTGCGATCCCGGATACCAATCATAGCGCCGTTCCCATCCCCGCAAATGCACCCTTGCCCGGCCCTGTGCGTCGCGCCAATCCGGTCTACAATAGGCGCTGATATTCCGACGCCGACGGCCGTCAATGGACTTCGTGCTATGAAACCTAGCACCAGACGTTCGATGCTGCAATTGCTGGTGATTGCTGGTGCGTTGACGGCTGCACGGTTGGCCTTTGCAGGAGAGCCGTCTATCCACGATGCCGTACAAGAAGCTCTCCAGGGAATGGAGATCCAGCCACTGGCGGAAGAGCCCGTCTGGGCCAAGTTTAAATCGCCACCTGTCTTCACGTTTGTGTGGATGTCGGACTTTCATCTGGATGGCTCGCGTTTGGAGCTTGTGAAACAGGCGTTTCGCTACGTCGACCGCGAAGTCGCAGCTCATTTCGTCATGATCACGGGTGACAACAATGCCTTTGCGCCCGCCTTCGAGTATCAAGGGCGTGTTCCCTCGGTCACGCTGCGCAGACAGATTTTCATGCAGCGTTTTCTCGATCGGAACCTCCGCACTCCATACGTCATTATCCCCGGCGACGATTGGCCACAGGACTTCGAGAAGGTCTTCGGTGCATTCCAGTTCAGCTTTGATTACGGCGGCATGCACTTTCTGTTTACGGCGCCCGATCGGTGCACGTATGGCGTCGAAGGCCGGGCAGTGTTCGACGAGCCGACGTGGACGTGGATGCGCGAGGATCTGAAGCGTAACAAGGACCGGCCCACCTTGTTCATGATGCACGAGACCATTGCTCCTCCGTCGTTCCTGGACGCCGACAAAACGCGGAAGATGTTGGAGGAGCATCCCAATGTGATCGCTTCCTTCTGTGGCCACTTGCACGCCGACGTGCAGTTCCAGATAGGCGGCCTCAAGTACTTGGTCTGCCCCGGATTGGGCCTCAATCCCAGGCACGGTTTCAAGGTCGTCAAGGTCTACCGGGAGGCGTTGATCCTCAGGACCGTCGAGTACAACGCCGAGAAGCGGCAGTTCGAGAAGGTTATGAAGTGGCAACGGGTTGATATCCCCGATTTGGTTCAAGCCAGACTCCACGAACCCAAGGACCGCAGGTTCCAGAAGCAGAATTACAGCGAACTGACGTCAC
Organism: Pirellulaceae bacterium; assembly: GCA_016784735.1. Lineage (GTDB taxonomy): Bacteria > Planctomycetota > Planctomycetia > Pirellulales > Pirellulaceae > JADHUC01. The sequence continues at coordinate 4,567 of JADHUC010000312.1, forward strand.
ATCCCCGCAGGAGCGATCCACAGCTAATAGAACGATCGCTGGAATTGGTTGGCCCGCTTATCCGTTTTCTCGGTGAACGCGTGATCTCCACTGAGCCGTGATGGGGAGTTGGACGATGATTGGGGGCTGATGGGGAGACGCGATCTGGTATTGGGCACCGCTCGACGGAGACAAGCTCCGTCGGGGCGAAGAGTTGGGCGATGGTTGGGGATTGGTGGGGACGCGGTCTGGTCTTGAACCTGGCTCGACGGAGGCAAGCTCCGTCGGGGCCTGTGGGCTCGCAGCGGTACGTATTGACGGCAACCTCCGTCACCACGTAGCTGGCCTGCGTGGGACGATGCTCACAACCAGAAACACCGCCCCCCAATCGCTCCTTTTCTCCCCGCGCAGCTTTCCTCGCGTCACCATGCAGCTTGTCTGCGTGGAACGATGTTCATGACCAGAAACGCCCCCCCATCAATCCTCTTCGCCGCCGGGGAACTCGTCTCCGTCGAGCGATGCTCCCGGTTTCATCGCTTTGTTCGTGTATTCTCCCACCGTTCCTACAAACCCACCGTATTCGTAGATTGGCCGCATGTCGTGCACATAGGCCAAGTTGTTCAGGAAGCCAAGACCACGTCCAACGGCGCGGCCTCGATCGGACAGCCCAGGACAAGATGCACGTGATCGGCCAAGATACCTGCTCGGGACAGCAAATAGCCTTTCGCCTCGGACGCTCCCATGATCATGTCTCGGAGCCGCTGCAGTATGTCTTCGCGGATCTCCGTCCAGCGTTCCCGATGCACCAAAACGATGTGCAGGTTGTACCAGTAGATGCCGTGGGAAGTGCGTTGCGGCTGCGACAAATTGACCTCCGGTCGTTCGATCTGATAGTGCTCCAATCGAGCTTGGATTCGAGCATCCGCCATGCCATGGTGGCCCAACTGGTCGGCAACGTACGCCTCGGCGGTTTGGCGAGTCACGTTTCCCACACTGCGAATCGCGTAGTTCCCCTTGAACGGCTTTGGGAGTCGATCCCGGACCAAGTATTGCAGTCGGCCCTTGACGCGTTGAACGACCAATAGTGGAGAAACGTGGATCTTCGTGCTTACCGCGAACTGGCTGATGCCCGGTTCGGAGAAGCGGTGTCGCAATAGCCGGATGCCATCCGGCTCGGTTGCAGCGGCCAGCTCCGGGAACCAGCCGTCCTTTCTCTCTGGGGTGCGCCAGAAAACGGTCAGGCCCCACTGTAACGGGCAGGAAAAGGAGCAGTTTTCCCGGGTATAGATGGGGTTGAGTTTGGCCATGAGGTTGCCTACGTGGGACGGAGCGATAGGGCAGACCTATAGTGTGGGAACATCATCCTACCCGGACAAGCCGGGCAGTGATGAAGGAGAAAAGATCTTGGGACGATCTGGTACTGAACAGCGATCGACGGAGGCAAGCTCCGCCGTGACGAAGAGTTGGGCGATAGTTGTGGGTTGATGGCGGAATGCGGTCTGGTACTGAACCTGGCTCGACGGAGACGAACTCCGCCGGGGCCGGAACGTGTTTCGTCTCGCGCTGATGCCGACCTCCGTCGCCACGCAACCTCCTTTCGTCACCACGCAACTCGCCTGCGTGGGACGGTGCTCACAACCAGAAACGCGTCCTAGTCGAGCCTCCTCGCGTCACCACGCAGCTTGTCTTCGTGGGACGATGTTCATAACCAGAACCGACGCTCCCTATCGCCCCCCTTTCGCCACAATAGAGGCATCAACACGGTTCGCTGAACGCGGTCTCTAGCTCTTTGGCGGGCAGGCCGTTTTCGTCCCAGCCGCGCTTCTCGTAGTAGATGTCGAGCAGGCGGTTGAATTGCTCCTGGTCGATCGACTTGCCGGCCGTCGCGCCGGTCCGGATCGGGCATGCGTGGACTTTGTGAGGCATCGTGTCGTCTTTCCGGCCCATTCCCAGTCGGGCATTGATCAGACGTGTCAGATTGTAGACGTCATTCGACTTTTCGAGCAACTCGGCCAGAGTCGCCGGCTTGCCCGTAGCGTGGGTATAGAACCGGGCGTAGTGTTCCTCGTTCAGACCAAGCTCGATCCAAGGGAAGCGACAGACGCCCATCATATCGAACAACGGCCGAAGCGATTGGTGGTAGATGACCACGTCGACCTTCTCCTCGTCGCTCCATTCTTCGCCTTCTTCGATCTCTCTGGCGATGGTCCACGCGCGGGCGTGATGGGCGCCTATGTCACTTGTGGCGTAGGCCAACGCCATGCTGGACGCCGCCCGCGAATCGTAGGCGCTCTGTTCCAGGCCTTTCACGTGCAGGACGTACTTGTCCATCTCGGGCCAACGAGCGATTACCGCTTTGGCCCCGTCGGCCAGTGTGTCACCAATCCCTTCGCGATCGCTGATCTTATGAATCAGATCGACGACGGCCTTTTCGTCTCCCCAGGTGATCGGCCGGCCGTCAAGGTCGTCGAGCGAAATGACGCCGTTTTCGTAGCCTTCCATCACGGCTCCGACTAGGTTACCGGTGGAGATGGTGTCCAGCCCCAGTTCGTCGCATAGTTGGTTGGCGTTGAGCACAAACGAGTAGTTGTCGATTCCGAGATTCGACCCGAACATGGCGCACGATTCGTACTCAGGACCCTCGGTCACGGTGCCGCGATATTCGCCTTGTTTGACCAAGCAGATATTGCCACAGCTCATCGAGCACGAGAAGCAAGCGCTGTCTCCGATCTTGTGGTGGTTGATCATCGTCTCGCCGTTCAGCCGGTTGACCTTCGGGAACGTGGCGTCTTTGAAGTTATTGGTGGGTAGAATGCCCAGGGCGCTGGCATACTCCATGACCATCATCAATCCTTCGCGTTGCCACATCTTGAAGTATTTGTGGTTCCGCATGTAGTCGTTGGCCGTTTCCGTTTCGGCTATCAGCGATTGAATGTCGTGGACAGGTAAGTCTTTGGCTCCGCGCAGAACGATGGCCTTCAGGTTCTTGGAACCCATGACGGCGCCCATCCCGGTGCGTCCGGCGTTGCGGGACCAATCCGCGTTGATGGCGGCGAAGCGGACCAGGTTCTCGCCGGCGGCCCCGATAACCGCCACTTTGATTTCGTGGGTGCCGAGGCGTTCTTTGATCAGGCCCTCCGACTCCAAGCACGTTTTGCCGGCGAGTTCCGGGGCCGGGATGATACTGACATCTTGTTCGTCGATGAACAGTATGGAAAGGTCGTCGGCACGCCCCGTGACGCTGAGCATATCGAACCCGCACTGCCGCAATTCGACTCCCAATCCGCCGCCGATCGACGAGTCACCGTATCCACCCGTGGCAGGTGAAATGGCCATGAACGAGCATTTGCCTGACGATGGGAGGTAGAGCCCTGTGAGCGGCCCGGGCGCCATCGCAAGTAGGTTGTCGGGACCCAGCGGATCGACTTTGAAGTCCCGTGCGACGAGATTGTCCCAGACCAGCTTTGCACCAAAACCACGTCCGCCGACATACTTCTCGATAAAGGCGTCCGAGAGCGGTGCACGCTCGATCGTGCCAGAAGAAAGGTCGACCTTCAAATGCTTCTTGAAATAACCGGACTCGATATTCATGGGAAAACCCTGGAATGGCGGAATTGAGCGGCGGGGAGGATCAGAAAGCCGATGCGCAACGATTACAGTTCTTCCTTGCCGATCTCAGCATACCGGATGATTCTCTTTTCGCCCTTTTCGGTGAATTCGATCTCTTTCATGTGCGTATAGCTAAGGATGTTGTTCATCCGTTTCGCCTCGCCCAGAGACTGTTCGGGAATCAGCCGAATCGCTTCCTTCGGGCACTTCTCGACGCATTTCGGATGGCCGTTGCACAGATCGCATTTGATCGGATGGTCCACGTCGCTGTGGACGTAAATCGCGCCGAACGGGCAGGCATCAACGCACTTCATGCAGGATATGCAATTGTCTTGGTCCACCAGCACGATGCCGTTGGTTCGGCTCACAGCCTCGACCGGACACGCATCGGCGCACACAGGCACCTTGCACTGGGAGCAGACGATCGGCAGACGCATCACTGGATGGGGATAGGTGATCAACACGCGCACGGCGGCCTTCTTCGGGTTATTGACGCCGAACCGCTCGATCGCGCAGACCAATTCGCAAATCTTGCATCCAGAACAGAGTTCCGGCACTACGGCAAGTGCTTTCTTCATAAAGCAGCTCCAGAGCCAGACTGGGCGTGCAGCAGACAGCTATACGCGGGGGGATTCGTGAGAATCTGGTAACACCCCAGCCGGGTTTTATAGAGAGAGAAGGAGGCGAAACCGCCCACTCGATGGCGAAACACCTATTGTGCAACTGCCTGTTTTCCTGGTCAAGGGCTAAATCGGCAACCGGGCCGGGCCCCATCTCGCGGCATCAGGGGGAAGGCTGAAATCGCGGCGTTCGCGCATGCGTTCGAGTACGGTCTTTGTGTTTGCAGACTTGCTCACTCGGATCTCCGGGGCACAATAGGGGCAAGACTCTGGACAACCAACACGCCAAGAAGCACTATCTGCCCTGCACGTTCCAGCCCGTGAGGAGACCAATCGCATGAACTCGCGACCAACCGACCTCCGCGTTCCGGTTTGGCCCAAGCAACAACGCAAGTCAAGACGCAGCCGGATGGTGTGGAGAGCGTGGCTATTTGCCGTGGCCCTTACGGTTGGCCTGCCCGTGGGATCGGCCGCCGACGCTACATATGAGGTTACCGTCGAGAAGGACGTGATGGTACCGATGCGTGATGGTGTTCGCCTGGCGACCGACATCTACCTGCCCACGAAGGAAGGCGCGGTGATCGACGAAAAGCTGCCCACAATCCTGGAGCGGCGGCCTTACAACAAGGACGGATGCGGCAGCAGCGGGCGGTATTACGCCGCGCGGGGTTATGCCTTCGTGGGTCAGGATACGCGAGGTCGCTACAAGTCGGAGGGCGTCTGGCACATGCTCACGGACGATGGTCCGGACGGCGTTGACGCCGCCGCGTGGATCGGCAAGCAACCCTGGGCCAATGGCAAGATCGGCATGATCGGCACGTCGTACGTTGGCGGCACACAGCATGCGATGGCCATGGCAAAAGCTCCGCAACTGGTCACGATCATCCCCGTCGACGCTATGTCGAATTTGGGCTACGCCAGCATGCGTAACGGCGGCGCGTTCGAGTTGCGGTTCTGGAATTGGATCATGTTTTGCAGTCCGCGCGGCAGCCGCCAGTCGCGCGATCCGGGGACCGCAGCCGTGCTGAAAGAGATGATGGACAATCGGAAAGCCTACCTGCGCAATCTGCCGCTGCGCCACGGCACCACGCCGCTGAAACTCGCGCCGGAGTACGAGGATTGGCTGGTCGAGGCGATGAAGCGCGGGGCCAACGATTCATTCTGGGAGCAGAACAACATCATCGACTATCCAGAGCGGTACAAGGACATTCCAGTGTACCTGGTGGGCGGCTGGTACGATTCCTGGGGCAGCAATACGACGGCCAACTATATGGTGCTGAGTAAGGCAATCCGGGGACCTGTCTATCTGATCATGGGGCCGTGGATTCACGGCCGACAGAACGCATCGGCGCACGGCCAAGTGAGCTTTGGCAGAGAGGCGGCGATCCCGGACCATTTGGGATGGCGACTCCAGTGGTACGACCATTGGCTGAAGGGCGTTGACAACAAAGTCGGCAAAGAGGCTCCGTTTGCCACCCCGGTGCGGATCTTCGTGATGGGCACCGGCGACGGGAGCAAGACGGCCGACGGCAAGCTGAACCACGGCGGCTATTGGCGCGACGAGCGCGAATGGCCTCTGGCGCGGACTTGCTACACCAAACACTACCTGCATGCCGGCGGCGGACTGTCGCTGCAACGGTCCGAGTCAAAGGAGTCGTCGACCGATTTCGTATTCGATCCGCGCAATCCCGTACCCACGATCGGCGGCAACATTTCTTCGGGCAACGAGATCATGTTGCAGGGGGCCTGGGATCAACGGGGCGGCGACCACATTTGGAACTCCAAGGAACCTATCCCGCTTTCAGCCCGCAACGATATCTTGGTATTCCAATCGGAGCCGCTGGAGCAGGATGTCGAGGTAACGGGCGAGATCGTAGTGAAGCTCTGGGCGTCGTCCTCGGCGGTCGATACCGACTTCACGGCCAAGCTGATCGACGTCTACCCGCCCAATCCCGATTTTCCCGGCGGTTTCGACTTGAACATCGGCGATGGCATCATCCGAGCCCGTTTCCGCGAATCGATCGAGCAAGAGAAGCTGATGGAGCCGGGAACAGGGTACGAATTCACCATAAAGCTGTACCCCACGTCGAACGTGTTCAAGAAAGGGCATCGCATTCGCATGGACATTTCCAGCAGCAATTTCCCGCGTTTCGACATCAACCCCAACACCGGCGAACCGCTGAACGACCACCGCCGCGTGGTCACAGCCACGAACACTGTCTACCACGATAACGCACGCCCTTCGCACATCCTTCTGCCGGTGATTCCGAGTGTGAAGTGACCGCCAGAGCAAAAAGCGTGAAACCCAACATGCGCGCGGCGCGCAGAAGTTACCGAGAATGACTCCACATTGGCTCTTAGAGTAGAGCGGCGATCTCACAGAGAAACGTCGCGAATTCGGCCGTCACATCGGTCAGCAGTTCGGGGTCTTTCTTGTCCTCGATGGCACCGTAGACCTCCACGTCCGGAAGAATCCAGTATCCGTCTTCGTGCTGAGTCTGCACCAGATAGTCGCCCAACGCCTCGGCCGCCTGCTGTGGTTTCACGTCGCCGCTAATCGAGGCCAGCAGCGCGCAGCCGAACCCGAGCTTCCCGCTCGGAGGGAAACAGTAGACGTCATCCTGGCAACGCTGGGTGAAATCGAAGATCGTCTGCGCCGCGTCCAACGCGGCCGCATCGCCCGTGGCCATGTGCCACCGGCAGAGGAAGATCATGGAAATGCCCGGATGGAAGTAGATCTGCTGCGGCGACTGTGCGTCGACGAAGTAGCCCAAAGCCGCGCCTTCGGGCACATCGGTGATCAATTCGCCGTCGGGCGTCATGCGGAAATAGAACCGCATGGGGTCCCGCTGCCGGGCGACCAACCGCTGCAAACACTCCGCCGCGGTTTCGGCTGATTCCATATGGCCTACTGTCAACTCGGCCAGTCCCCCCCAACTCGTGCTCAGGCACTCGACGAACGGTTGGCCGGCCTCGACGGACAAGAACCCGCCGCACGGGGCGCGATGGGAAAGCAGGAACTTCGCGCCGCCGAAAGAAAGGTCGAACTGACCGAGACGGTGCGCGCCTTGGACCAGCCAGGAATTGCTGTAGGTCGGCCATTCGTCGTGGAAGCTAAGCGTCGCCTTTCGTGACGGGCCGCGGAAATCCCCTTCCGGCGTGAAGTGGTGAGCGCGGACCCAGCGTAACAGGCGCATCGCCTCGATGGCAAACCCCGAGATTCCCAGGGCATACGGGACCTTGTAGTATCCACCCACGCCCGCCTCGACATCGAACAAGGAACCATCCGCCTTCTGTCGGCCGACAATCCAACGGGCGGCCCGGCGAGCTGACTCGAGATAGGTCTCACAACGGCTATTCATGGCTGCTCCTTCAGAAGGTCGTGTCCGTGCCGCGTAACGCCTACTGGCACGGTTTGCCATCAAGTATTCTACGTTTAACCGCAAGCCGGAGGCGTGCGCGTCTCCGCCGCATACTCCTGACTAGCGCCTAAACAATATCGAACGCCAAAGGAATCGTATATACCGCGCGCGGCCGAAACCGGCTGCTGGACTCCCGCCTTCAGGCGGAAAGAGCCGGCTGAAGCCGGGACTCCAGCGAACAAACCCAGCCACGCGTAGTATACAATCGATACCGTGGTAGGAGCAGTAGACCGAGACCAACAGGAGTCTACCTATGAAGAACACGACAATACGTCGACGAGAGTTCCTTGGTGCATCATTGGGTCTGTCCGTCGCCGGGGCCGCGGCGGCTCTGGCGGCCGGATCGGCGTCGGGGGCCGCTGAGAAGCCTGCGGCGACTGGCGGCTGGGAGGACAATGAAGTCATCCAGGAGTCCCGCCAGGTTGCTTTGGACATCCTCAAGCCTAGCCAGAAAGATCTGGAACACGGTTTGGAGTTACACGCCAATTCTGTGGTCTTCGACAGCTACGGGTTCGCCCCGCGGGCTGCGGTGGACGGGGACGCCATCCGACAAGCCGCCGAGGCCGGAGCTTCGGCCATCGAACTGAAGGACATGCGGGAGGATATGTCCATGACGCGATACGCCATCGATCCAGCCGAACGGGCCGAGTTCGTGCAGGCTTGGGAGGCATCGGGCGTAACGTGCATCTTTCAGAATGCCGGCGAAGAAGGCCAAGACCCCATGCGTTTGATCAAGCGGCTGGCCCGCTTCACCTATGCCACGGACATGATGCGCGATTTCATGCCCAAAGCGGTTACTCCGGACGACATCGAAGCGGCTGCGAACGAGAAGCGTCACTGCCTCTATTTCACCGGCAACGGCGCACCCTTGCGGCAGCATTGGGTCTCGGTCGAGGACGAACTGCGATACGTCCGCATCTTCTTCCAGTTGGGCATCCGCATGATGCACTTGACCTACCAGCGGCGGAATATGATCGGCGACGGATGCGGCGAGACGTCGGACGCCGGGTTGAGCGATTTCGGCCGGGCGGCGGTTGCGGAGATGAACCGAGTGGGCATGATCGTCGATGTGGCCCACTCCGGCTGGCAAACCAGCTTGGACGGCGCCAAGGCTTCGCAGAAGCCGATGGTCGCCAGCCACTCGACCTGCGCGGCGCTGTACAAACACATCCGCAGCAAGCCCGACGAAGTAATCCGCGCCATCGTCGACACCGGAGGGCTGGTGGGCATCTGCTGCGTACCGGCTTACCTGGGCGGAACGGGCGACATCGCGGCGTTGTTGGACCACATCGACTACGTGGCTAAGAAGTTCGGCATCGGCCATGTAGCCATCGGCACCGACGTAGCCTATGCCTCACGAAACTCGGCCACCGAGAACAAGAAGATCCCACCTCGCTCGCCGCAGCGGAAGGAATTTCGATCGCTCTGGCCAGACGATGCCTTCACGCTTTCGCCGGACGTTCATCCAAAGGCACGTCAAAGCCTCGCCTGGACCAACTGGCCGCTATTCACCGTCGGCCTGGTGCAACGAGGTTACTCGGACCAGGATATTCAGAAGATCCTCGCTGGCAACATGCTCCGCGTTGCCCGGACAGCGTTGGCATAGTCGCCCAACCGAATCCGATCATCGCGAGTACACACCGGCGGAGTCCCATTCCACAATGACCCCAACTTCACGGAGCATTCCCATGACTGACCATAGCATGAATCGTCGCAGGTTTATCAGAGATACGGCCACCGCAACTGCCGGTGCGGCCATCGCCTTAGGCGTCCGGCCCGGCAACGCCGCAGAGCCGACGGGAAACGGGGCCAAGCCATGCATCGTCGGCGTGATCACCCAAGAAGGCGGCGCGCACTTGGGGCATTACTTCACCTCGCTCGCGCAGGCCGAGGAGGTCACTTCGGTCGTTCTTTCGGACCCGAGTGGCAAGTCCGTGCCGGAGGCACGTAAGAAGCTTGGCGAGAAACTATCGGGCGTCTATCAAGATGCGGCCGATTTGCTGCGAGAGGCAAAGCCGCTGATGGCACTGGTCACCATGGAAGGGGTCGCGGCTCCGCCGGTGATCGACGCGGCTCTGGACGCCGGCTGTCACGTGTTTGCCGAGAAACCGGCTTGTGTGCACGTCGAGGATTTCGCCAAGCTGGTCGAGAAGGCTAACGAGCGGGGGCAGTATCTGATGCTCGCGCTGGCGAATCGACTCCATCCAGCCATCCAGGAAGCCCGGCGTCTGGTCCGCGCTGGCGCGATCGGCAAGATCTTCGGATTGGAGATGCACCTGATCGCCGACCAAACGCGCTTGACCAACGCTTCTTATCACAAGAACTGGTTCGCCCAGAAAGCGCGGGCCGGCGGCGGTCACTTGATCTGGCTGGGCATCCACTGGCTGGACCTGGCGACATATGTCACCGGGTCGAAAATCTGCGAGGTGTCGGCGTTTACGGCCAACGTCGGTGGTCAGCCCATCGACGTTGAAGACTCGGCCGCCGTGACGATGCGGTTCGACAACGGAACGCTGGGCACACACACATCAGGATACTACCTGGACCGAGGCTATCACGAACACATCAAGATCTGGGGCTCTGCCGGCTGGATGGAACTGGACCTTCTGGCGCCGGCACCTCTGCGCTGGTGCAGTACCCAGGGCGAGCGAGCCTCGCAGGTTCAACAGTTCGAGGCGCCGGAAGGCCCCACCGGCTACCCACCCTTCGTCCGCGCAGCCGTCCGCGCCTGCGCCGGACTCCAGCCACCGCCGATCACTGCAAACGAGAGCCTCGCCGCCCTGAAGAACGTCTTCGCGGCTTACGAGTC
>JADHUC010000313.1 GCA_016784735.1 Pirellulaceae bacterium
TTGCGGCGGAGCGCCAACAGGCCGCCGATGCCGGGAAGTCCGTATACGACCTGTGCAATCAGCTTGTCGCCGACACCAAACCTGAAGATGCCGGAATCGTCTTCCTACCGTTCTTGTACGGTTCGAACGTGAGTCTTGACGGCAAAGCCTGTTTGATCGGCCTGGACGGATGGCAGTCGCGCGGCCACGTACTCCGAGCGATCTACGAAGGCATCGTGTTTTCGCACAATTGGCATTTGGAGCGATTGCTGCAGTTTCGCTCGGCCCCCAAGCGGATTCGGCTGTCGGGCGGCGCGGCACGCAGCGAGGTTTGGGTGCAGATTTTCGCCGACATCCTGCAGATTCCGATCGATGTTCCAGAGGCGACCGAACTTGGCGCGTTGGGCGCCGCGATCGGAGCCGCGGTTGCTGTGGGCTGTTATCCATCGTACGAGGCGGCCTGCGGGGCGATGGCACGATTTGCGCGGACCTGTGAACCGAATCCTGCCCTGGCCGGTCTCTACGCCGAGAAATACGCGCGATACAAGAAGGTGCTGGACGCCATGGCGCCGATCTGGTCGGAACTGGCTTGGAACAAGCAAGCCTAGTCGGCCAACCTTACGGACACGAAAATGAGTCCGGAACGCAAACTGCGCACGTTTGAAGAATCTACTTCGATCGTCACCGGCGGCGCGTCGGGTATAGGGCTCGCCCTGGGAAAGGCGTTGGCAGCGCGTGGTTCGCAAGTTGTCTTGGCCGACCGCCAACTCGATCTGGCGGAAGAGGCCGCCGATCGTTTGCGGAACGAAGGCGCACGCGTGACAGCCGTAGAGTTGGATGTCCGAGATCTTGCCGCCTTCGAGCGACTTGTCCAGCAGGCCGTGGACGGGCACGGCCGTCTCGACTACCTCTTCAACAATGCCGGAATTGGCATTGCCGGCAATGTCCAACTCCACGAGATCGCGGACTGGTACGAGATGCTGGACGTCAACCTGCGCGGGGTCATTCACGGTGTCCAGGCAGCCTATCCGATCATGGTCAGTCAGGGATTTGGACATATTGTCAACACCGCGTCGATGGCAGGCCTGTTGCCGACACCCGGTTGCGTCGGGTATGCGGCGATTAAGCACGCCGTGGTGGGGCTGTCTGAATCGTTGCGGATCGAGGGGGCCGCGGCGGCAGTCCGCGTCAGCGTCTTGTGTCCCGGAGTGATACGCACGCCCATTCTGGAAGACGGCGGCCGGTATGGCAGGCTATTGCGTCCCATGCCGGTGGAGTTCCAACGTCGGATGTGGAAGCGTTTGCGGCCGATGGACGTAGACCGTTTTGCCGAGAAGGCAATCCGTGCCGTTGCCAAGAACAAGCCGATTATCGTTATTCCCTGGCGTTGGAAGCTTCTTTGGTGGTTCCATCGGCTGTCGCCTTCGCTCTTGTTGCGTCTCGGCCGTTGGCGTTTCGAGTGCCTCACGCGAGAGTTGGAAAGGCTGGAGCGGGCCGAGTCGTCTTGAAATGTGCGTCGGTACGTCGGATCGCCAGTAGGATAGTTGCCGGATTCCCCCCGGCGTCCGATACCGTTTAACCCCGAGCCGAAGGCGACGGCCGCGGCGCACCCAGCGGCTCACAACAGCCGTCGCCTTCGGCTCGGGGTTAAACGAGGGAAACAAGAATCGCGCCGGCCTGTTGACACCGCAGCGGCTCCAATGACAATGACGATCGTGTGAATCATCGAAAGTGTCCAGACAAGGACGGAACAAGAAAACTTCATCCCCAGGAGAAGGTCCACCATGAGCGAAGCCAATAATAATGCCACGTCGCGTCGCGAGTTCATCAAAACCACCGGCGGGATCGCTGCGGCCACGGCTGTGGCCGGCGCGGTCGTCCCGCACGTTCACGCTGCTGAAGACAACACGATTCAAGTGGCTCTGGTCGGCTGTGGCGGCCGAGGAACCGGTGCGGCGTCGCAGGCCCTGTCGGTCAAGAACGGCCCGATCAAACTGGTCGCCATGGGCGACGTCTTCGAGAATCGTCTCACGAAAAGCTACGACGGTCTGAAGGGACGGCACGGCGATCGAGTGGATGTACCCGACGATCGCAAGTTCATCGGTTTCGACGCTTACAAGAAGGCCATGGATTGCCTGAAGCCCGGCGATGTGGCGATCTTCGCCACGCCGCCGACATTCCGCTGGGTCCATTTCACATATGCGGTCGAAAAAGGCCTGAACGTGTTCATGGAAAAGCCGGTCACGGTCGACGGTCCTTCGACGCGCAAGATACTGGCGCTGGCCGAAAAGGCCAAGGAGAAGAATCTCAAAGTGGGCGTGGGCCTGATGGTTCGCCACTGCCGGGGACGACAAGAACTGAAGAGCCGGATTGACGATGGCGAGATCGGCGACATCATCGCGATTCGCGGCTATCGGATGAGCGGTTGGCGCGGCGCCGGCCCCAAGCCGGAAGGCATAAGCGAACTGCTTTACCAGATCCAGAAATTCCATAGCTTCCTGTGGGGCAGCGGCGGTGTCTACAGCGACTTCTACATCCACCAGATCGACGAATGTTCCTGGATGAAAGGTGCTTGGCCGGTCCAAGCCCACGCCACCGGCGGCCGCCACTATCGCGGCGATGCGGTGGATCAGAATTTCGACAGTTATGCAGTGGAATACACGTATCCTGATGGCACGAAGTTGTTCTACTCCGGTCGAAACATGGCCGGCTGTCCGAACCCCTTCGCCAGCTACGTGCATGGCACCAAGGGTTCCGCCATCGTGTCGACCCATGCCCACGCGCCGGGCAAGGTTCGCACCTTCGAAGGCCAGATTCTGGACGACGCCACCGCACGTGACCCATCGCTGGCCCGCGACAAAGCGAAGATGCTATGGGCCTATCCACAACCGGAACAAAACCCCTACCAGTTGGAATGGGACGATCTGATCGACGCCATCCGCCAGGACCTACCTTACAACGAGGCCAAGCGAGGTGCCGAGGCCAGCCTGGTGACGTCCATGGGACGCATGGCCGCGCACACTGGGCAGATTATCACCTACGATCAGATCCTGAACTGCGAGCACGAGTTTGCGCCCGGCGTCGACAAGCTGACGATGGATTCCGACGCGCCTTTGCAGCTCAAGGAGGACGGCACGTATCCGTCGCCCTTGCCGGGCCTCGTCAAGAATCGGGAGTACTAGTCGTCCCGCTGCACGATCTCAAGTGCCGTCTTCTCATCCTCCGCTATCGGTATCACGAGGCGGAGATTGAGGACGTTCAGCACATCGCGCGCAAAGTCCGACGGCGAGTGGAGCACGAACTTCCCTCCGTGAATGCGAAAGTTCTTTCGGCAGGCCAGAAGCCAGCAGACGCCGGTGGAATCGAGCGTATCGACGTGCCGCATATCCAACACGACTTTACCGCCATAGCAGTCGCTGCCCAGTAACTCTGCAAGCGGATCATCGCGACCGGATAATTCGTCGTGGGCGACCTCGCCGCGCACTTCGACCCGCGTTACGCCACCTTCCTGCGATTGAATGGACAGCCTCATTGCCCCACTCCTCGAAAGAGCCTCATCCGGACGAAAGCCACACGAGAGCGATTAGCAGTATCAACTCGCCTGACGCGACTTGGGCCATTGACGCAGTCTCCTAACGACCGTCGGATCGCCGCCCAGCCGCTGTTAATCATCGTAATGCGCAGGGCATCTTACATCAAGCCAAAGTCTGTTGAACGACTCCCATCCATATTGCCCATTGCATGTCTGCATTACTGAGCACTGGAGTTGTTGCCGCGCTGGGGCTAAGATACGGCTGTAGTGTAGCAGAGACTCGTCAACAACATCTGCGGGGGACTGTACCCCGAGAGATCGTCGATGCGCAAGTCGGTTGGGTATCTATCCGCAGGGATAATCATTGTGGCCGTCGGTGTGTCGGGGGCCTTGTTCATCGCTTTTCGGAAGCCCGATCTTCGTGTCGATACGATCCTCGCCGCCTACAAGGAAAACACGCAATACGGCAGCTTGACCATCCATTATCCGTTTGACCAGACGCTATTTCCACCTGAAATCGTGCCTCCCAATTTTCGCTGGGAGGATAGCCGAAGTGACTCCGACGCGTGGCTCGTCACGATCGAGTTCGGGAACGCGAGCGAGCGCATGAGTGTTCTCAGGCAGAGCATGCAGTGGACGCCTTCAGAGGAAGAGTGGGAGGCCATCAAGAGGCAGTCCCTGGGATCTTCGGCCAAGTTTACGGTTCTCGGCGTCAACCGGGCACGGCAAGAGAAGGTCCTTTCGGGTGCCAGTATTTCCATAAGCACATCGAAACATGAAGTCGGGGCCCCCATCTTTTACCGGGAAGTGAACCTGCCCTTTATTGAGGCCGTCAAAGAGCCTTCTCGCATTCGATGGCGGTTTGGAGTGATCTCTTCGCCAAAGCGACCTCCGATCGTCTTGGAGAAGCTGCCGGTTTGCGGAAACTGTCATTCATTCTCCGCCGACGGCACGATTTTGGGGATGGATGTGGATTATGCCAACGACAAGGGGTCGTATGCGATCCAACGGGTCGAAGAAGAAATGACGCTTGACAGAAGTTGCGTCATGACGTGGAACGACTACAAGAAGGAGGACAAGGAACAGACCTTCGGCCTGCTGTCTCAGGTTTCGCCGGACGGCAAGTACGTAGTGAGCACGGTAAAGGATAGGTCGGTCTTTGTTGCGACCCCGGACCTCGCCTTCTCCCAGTTGTTCTTTCCGATCAAAGGCATCCTTGCCATCTACTCGCGGGAAACGCGAGCCTTCCATGCACTGCCGGGTGCAGATGACAGGCAATTCGTTCACAGCAACGCGACCTGGAGCCCTGACGGGAAATACATCGTCTTTGCCCGGAGCAAAGTGCACCACCTGAAGAACATCGACGATACGACAGCGGCGCTTCTGACGCCGGAACAGTGCGCGGAATTTCTCCGGGGCGGCAAGACCTTCCTCTTCGATCTGTATCGGATCCCATTTAATGATGGAAAGGGAGGTAAGCCAGAGCCGCTGGAGGGGGCCTCCCACAACGGCATGAGCAACTACTTCGCAAAATACTCTCCGGACGGCAAATGGATCATTTTCTGCAAAGCCAGGAGCTTCATGCTGCTCCAGCCAGACAGCGAGCTGTACATCGTCGCGAGCGAGGGAGGCAAGGCGAGAAAGCTCGGATGTAACACCGGTCGGATGAACTCATGGCACAGTTGGTCGCCCAACAGCAGGTGGCTGGTATTCTCCTCGAAGGCCAATTCGCCGTATACGCAGCTTTTTCTCACTCATATTGATGAACAAGGCCGCAGCAGCCCAGCCGTTCTGCTGTCCCAGTTCACCGCTCACGATCGGGCCGCCAACATCCCCGAATTTGTTAACGTAAAGCCTGGTGCGATCAAAAGGATCCGCGAACAATTCGTTGACGATCACTCGTACATGAGAGCCGGGAATTACCCCCTGCAATATGATGATCTTCCCGCTGCAGCACGGGCATACCAGAAGGCGTTGCAGCTCAATCCAAGGAACGCGGACGCGCTGAACAACATGGGGCTCGTCCTGATGGAACAGGAGAAGTTCGAGGAGGCGAGGACCTACATCGCCAAGGCAATCGAGTACCGACCCGACCATAAGGAATCTTACCAGAACCTCGGCATTATCCTCTACAACCAACACAAGTTGCAGGAGGCCGTAGCACAATGGCATGAGGCATTGCGAATCGATCCGAACTACTTCGAGGCGCACGTAACCCTTGGACTGGCCTGTTTGGAGGTTAGCAAGTTCAAGGAGGCGAACGACCATTTCCGCAATGCAATACGGCTAAGCCCAAGCGACCCTTTCATGCAGTATCACGTTGGATTGACATTCTACAAACAGGGAGACCACACCCAAGCTGCCGTCCATTACAGCCTCGCGCTGGAAATCAAACCCGATCACTTTGAGTCGCTTCTGGGCTTGGCGACAATTCGGGCAACAAGCCAGGACTCCGCGTTGCGCGACGGCGAGGAAGCGGTCCAACTTGCCACGAAAGCCTGCAATCTGACGCAATATCAGGATCCGATGGCGATGACTACCCTCTCGGAAGCCTATGCCGAGGCTGGTAGGTTCGCCGACGCCATGTCCGCCGCCCAACGTGCACTACAGATCGCTCGCGAGACCGGAAACGAGGATCTTGCCAATGGCATCCTACAAACGATAGAACGCTACCGGCAGCGCAAGTCCGGCCGTCAGAGCGATCCTCGGTAGCCCTGCGATTTCCCTAACTCGTTGTCAACTAGGGCGGTTGTGGCAATTGCCGCGAGTCCGGGATAGAATAGCGGCGTCGGCGGGACGCCCCGACCTTCGGTACCATCTTGCCCGACACCCGAAACCCGACACCCAAATCCCTTCTCACCGACATCAGTTTCCCGACATCATCAGGAGACAAGGAACAATGGTCACCAACTTGCGCTATGCCGTACTTGTTGCGTGGATCGCGGTACCTTGCTTGGCCATCGCCGAGCAACGTACCGTTCGTATCGAACAGCCCATCCAGCCGCGTGGCACAATCGCCTTGAAGCTCCGTACGAAGCAAGCCTTCGAGAACGGCTCGGCCACCGAACCGGCGACGACCCCATTCCTGAGTATCCCTAATCTGGGAGAAGGGTTCGTGAGGCAGGATAATTCGAGTGTGCGCATCGGCTGGCAATGGAAAGGTATCAAGGGGGCTCCCTACGTCGTACCCCAACTGCCCGAGCTTCCGGGGCCGGATACCTACTTCATTCAGTTCACGTGGGACGCGGAGAAGGGGCTGTTCGACTTCTACGTAAACGGCCATTCGATGCGAAAGGCCGGCGTCGAGTCCGAGCCGTGGACGTTCGCTGCAGCCGCGGAAGAAATCGTCGCTGCCGGCGGACCGGTGGACGTTGGCGATCTGATTGTCCTGCCGAAATACCTTCCGCCCGACGAGGCTCGCCGTCAGGTGCCAAAGGAACTGCTCGGCCGTCACGCTGAGGTGTTCGGCGGCGAGCGCGATGTCCAACCGCTGGCGATCGACGAACGTCGCGGCCGTCTCTTGTACGAAGCCAAGCTGGTCGACGAGCAAGACGTGCGCGACTGGGTGCTCGAAGGGCCCGGCGAGATTTCATTCGAGGACGGATGGATGAAAATGCGGTCGACCCGCCCGGACGCCAAGGGCCCATTGAACGGCCACATTGTACATTGGTGCCCTCGCGATTTCCCCGAACGTTTCGTGGCCGAGTGGGAGATCCAGTTATTGGAGGACATGGGGCTGACGATCGTGTTCTTTGCCGCAAAAGGCGAGAATGGCGAAGATATCTTCGACCCGAATCTGCCGGAACGCGACGGCACATTCGTGCATTACATTCGCCGTTCGGTCAAGAGCTATCACATCTCCTACTACGCCAGCACGCCGAACTATGTGGGACGGCCGACCTCCAACCTGCGCAAGAACAACCGGTTCTATCTCCTGTCGTCAGGCCAGGTCGCCATCCCGGCCGCTTCGAAAGACATCCATCATATCCGCCTGATCAAGGACGGCGCGCACATCCAATTGCAGTGCGACGGCAAGGTGTCGATCGACTTCACAGACCCCGGCGGCGAACGTCACGGCCCCGTGTACGGAGGCGGCAAAATAGGTCACCGCCAGATGCAATGGACGGTCGGACGCTATCGCAACTTCCGTGTGTGGGAACTGCGCCCCGACGAATAAGCGGTCGCCCGAATCAAACTCAAGGCTCGGGCATTATCGCACGATATCCACGAGCCGATCCGTGCCCGCACGCAGCCCTTCGGCATCGGTCGCGGCGATCAGGATTACGTTCTTCTCGACTGCGAATGGGCTCCAGACGAAACTGACGAGGGCTTTTCCACGGGGGCCGGGGTATTTCTCGTCGGCGACTTGAAGAAGCAGTTCGCTGCCCTGCACCGCCCGAACCAGTTCGCTGGTACGGCTGTCGCCCAGCAGGATCAGATGCTCGTCCGCTCGGTACGCCTCTGGCAATTGCGGGACCAGGTGATGTCCGCCTACGTGATGCTGAAGCGAATGCCACGGTCGTCCCCAGCGAGCGCGCACGTCAGGCGTCGCTTTGGTCTTCGTCGGCTTACCGTTGACCGCCTCCCCGCGACGCCTATCATCAACGTACAACTTGCAGCCGGCTTCGTACGCGTCCAATCGTCCGCCCGCCTCGATCACACAACCCCTGCCGGTGACGGTCAACAGCGATCCAGGCTCGTCCCAGCGCCCGGCGACTTCATTGCCCGATTCGTCCTGCAAGCGATGGTGGTTGTAGCCGATGGTTTCGATCGTGGCTCGACGCTTTACCTCCCGGTCGTCCAGCGAACGATCTTTTGGCTCCGGACTGTAGACGTCGAAGTACGGATCCCAAACACGCGGATACGCAGCCTTGTGCCAGGCTACGCTTTCCGGTTTGACCGTGACCGCAATGCCCTTCGACCGCAGCGAGTGGGCCAGGTCCGTCGCAAGGGATCGGTATTCTTCGGCAGCCAAAGCAATTATGATTTGTGGCTTTCCGGCAAGAAAATCCTTGATTGCCTCCCCGTCGAAGACTCGCACGGAAGGCACCGGTTGCGGCGTTGGTCCGGAGGGCACGATTCGGATCGTCGACAACGCTTTGAGATCGGCGACCGAGCTGTGAGTTTCCACCGAGTAATCACCTGCGAGTGCGTTAGCGCCGATCGGCAGCGTCTCTTGGTACAAACCGTCGTCACCGGTCGCTCGATGGATTCGGATGATCTCTTCGCCAGCCGGGTCCGTCACGCGCAGTGTGAATGGCCACGGCATTTTCAAGTTCTTCAGCGTAGCCATAACGCGGAGCGAATGACCAGCGGTCGCCAGAGACAAGTCGATACCCTCCGGTCGACGAGGCGCCACCAGGAAAACTTTCATCTCGCCGGGTTCAAATCGCAGCGTCTGCGGTTCGTTCGGTCCGGCCACCGGCGTCACTCTCGACCAATCGAGCCCTTCGATAGCATAGACAACACGACCGGGCGCGATCCGGTTGAGTCGAACGGTCGTCTCGTAGGGCGCGTAGTTGTAGATGTAGTATTGCGCGTCGTCGGCCAGCGTGGGCAACTGCTCGTGCGCGTTGATCACCAGGTGCATCTCGCCTTCGCCCGCCACGTGACGCTCGCAGCCCAGCCACGTTGTGTCGGCGCGAATGACCGGCTGCGAGCCAGTCTTCGCCATCGCTTCCTTGATTTCCGGCACTACGTTGCGGGCAAAGCTGTCCATGAAGTGGTTGGTCTGGGCGTAGCTGGCATCGCGTTTCGTCTTGAATTGATCCTCCTTCAACACGAAACCGAGGTTCCACCGATAACCGGCGTCTTTGAGATCTGCCTGGGCCGTGACCGCATCGGGAAACTCGACCGTCGTTGTATCGTCGACGACCAGCTTGCCACCGCCGGCGACAAACTGGTCGATCGCCTCCTGTACGTCGTCTGGCATGTCAAACGTCTGGCCGATGATGACAAGCGTCTTGTAGTTCTTCAGAATGCCTTGCGGCAATAGCCGTTCGTGGACGATGTGCGCCGGATACCCGGCCCGGTTCAACGCTTGGTGCATGTTCAACACCTGCGATTTGTAATTTGTGCCAACCGAGTAAGCGTTGATGTCCAGTTCGCCTTTGTCCGACACCGCGTTCTCCGGCATGTCGGCCACCATCAACTTGATCTGCTCGCCGGTCTTCTTCGTGGCTTCTTTCCGCGTGATGTCCTTCAGACGCATCGCGATCTCGGTGAAGCTCCACAGCAGGGCCGTGTCATGGTCGCTTGGTGACATTTCGATGAACAGCGGCCCAAGTCGCTGTGCCGGTTCATTTACCGCCGTCAGATCTTCCGCAGTCATGCCACCGAAGTTCAGCCACCAATTGCTCCGCAGCCCGGCGGCCATCATGCTGTTCAGCATCAAATGGTACGCATACCGCATCTGTGGCTGGGGAACGCGTTTGCCGAACAGTTGACCGTTCATCGCATGAGCGACCTTGGCCGTCGGGTCGTGGGCCTTCTCCAGGTACATCCCGCCGATCACACTCAGCTTGCCGCCGCCCCAATCCAGGAAGACGTGCGTCGATGGAATATCGTTCACGGTCTGATTCCACGGGTCCGTGCCGTCCATCATGGCATGTGGGGCGTACAAGTCGGTGCTGAACACGACGTCCGGCCAGACCTGTTGCAGATCCTTCTTAGCCACCGTGTTCTGTTCACCCAGGATCGACGTGCGAATCGCCGCGTACTTCAACCAATCGTCGTCCGGCCGCGACGCGGGGTCGTTCGCGAACCGCCAACCACGGGCCTCATACCAGAGTGCCTCGTCCCACGCCGGATAGCCGCTGGCCGAGTCGCCGGCCGGTGTCTCTCCCCAACTCAACCCCGGTTCGTCGATCGTACCCACGGACAGTATATTGGGACCGAATCGCCGCAACCTTTGAGCTACGTGAAAATTGAATAGCCGCATCGCCTCAGTCATGTGCTCCGCCGCCCAACTCTTGTTGACTCCCCACGGCTTATGCAACACATAGCCTGTGTAATACATGTAGATCAGCGACGGAACGTCCGCGCCGATTAGTCGATCCTGCGCCTGCATGCCGGGACTCATTCGTCTGAGATTCTCCGACGCCCGGCCTTGGTCCAGGATTCCGAAGCTGAAGGCATTCGAGACGGCAAAGTTCCCTGCCGATTCCTCCAACTGTCGCTCGTTGATCGTTTGCGAGACGTAGAACGTGGAAGAATGAACGCCGCGCGACACCGTGATCGTCTGACGTTGCTTCACGCCGCCCAGGAAGACGTCGTACTGGCCCGGCGCAAGCGAACCGGCCGACAGACTAAGACAAACCGTGCCGCCATCCCCTTTGACCTGGAACGAAACGGCCATGGCCACCTTGTCTTGAGGTTTCAGTTCCACGAGGACCTTCTCGTTGTCGTCGAGGTCGGCAACGGCTATCTCGATCGGCTCAGCCGTGAAGAATGCCGTGCGATTTTGGGGCAGCACAATCTCCGCGGCCGTCCCCGGTAGCGAAAGGACGAACGCCAGTGCAATCGTTGCGATACGTTGTAGGGCGGCTTTCATCGCGACAAGACTCCTTACAGGCTACGCGGGATGGTTGGCATACCGGCCACTACTCGAAATCTAGCAAACCGAGTGGTCGAACGTGGTCGAGGAATTCCTCGACGATCTCTTGTCAGTGGTTATGCATTCTAGCTCCAAGAATCCGCTCGCAACATCGGACCGACTCAAAGCGTGTCCTGAGATGCCGTACGATGGCCCTCCGAGGCCGTCGATCGGGAAGACCAGCACTTCCTCGACGGCCTCGGAGGGCCATCGCACGACGACGAAGACCCACCGGGCCCCATTCGGCACACGCTCTCCGCACCGGGGCATCGCCATGCAGCCCGCCAAGTGGTAAAGTGACGCTCAGTCCATCTTCCGCAACCGGTCTGTCTGTTGGCAAAGGAGCATCCCATGAAACGGTCCTTCCTCACTGAGAGTTGTTCGCGCCGTCGGTTCCTGTCTGGCTGTGCGGCATGTGTCGGGTGTGTCGCGGGTGATCTGTTGCTTCGACCGTGTGAAACGCGTGCCAGTACACCGGCCGAGGGCAAGCCGAAGATCCGGCTGGTGTTTTGCGAAACGACCAACGACAAGCCAATCTGGCCGAACGTCGGCTACGACTTCGATGGACGGCGGAAACGGTTGATGGAAGTGCTGACGCAGGGTTGTCCGGACGTAGAGTTTCTGCCCACCAAGGTCATGGATGATCCCAAGCATGCGGACGAGGTGCTTAAAAAAGACAGCGAGGTAGACGGCTATCTGATTTGTCTCCAGGGCCTTGGCTGGCGCAACGATGTTACCAAGTTGTGCTCGACCGCCAAGCCTTCCCTTGTGGTAGACAACTTGTTCGGTGGCTCGGGCCTGTTTCTCACGCGGCTGCCGGGGATCATGCGATCCGACAAGCCCGTCGACTGGGTCAGTTCGTCGGACGATCAAGATATCGCCGCTTCGGCACGGTGTTTTGGTTTGCTGAAAGACGGCAAGAGCGCCGCTGAAGTGGCCGCAGCCTTTCGTGCTGCCCGGCGCAAGAACACGCCTGGCGACATGGATTGGACTTGTAAGCCGGATGCATACCCCGAACCCGACTTCAATGAAGCGCTGAAGAAGCTGAAACAGACAAAGCTCCTTGTCGTAGGTGGCGGTTGGGGCGGCGACCAGTTTCGCAAGGCTGCCGAGCAGGTGGTAGGGGTGAAGATCATTCCCGTTTCGTTCCAGGAATTGGGCGGAGCCTACGCGCAGGCGGACCGGAAGGCCGCCAGGAAGGCCGCCGAACGCTGGATTGCGGATGCTCAGGAAGTGGTCGAACCGAGCCAGGGTGAGATCGAGAAATCCGGCGTCATGTACGTGGCCATGAAACAACTGATCGACAAGCACGGTGCTAGCGGTATCAGTGTCAACTGCCTGGGCGGTTTCTACGGCGGACACGTGGAAGCGTATCCATGCTTGGGATTCTCCCAATTGAACAACGATGGGATGGTCGGCGGTTGCGAAGCCGATCAGATGTCGGCGCTGACGATGGCGACGATGGGTGCGCTGACCGGACGGCCGGGCTACATCTCCGATCCCGTGATGGATACCTCGAAGAACGTGATCATCTACGCTCACTGTGTGGCGATGAGTAAACCCTTCGGTCCGGACGGAGCGTCGAATCCCTACCGCATTCGCAACCATTCCGAAGACCGCAAGGGCGCCGCGATGCAGTCGTTGCTGCCGGAGGGCTACATGACAACCACGCTGGAAATCAACCCGGTTTCTCGACAGGTATTGATTCACCAAGCCAAGACGACGGGTAATAACGATAGCGATTTGGCGTGCCGGACCAAGCTGGAAGCGGTCGTCAAAGGCGACATTGAAAAGCTGACGGAGAATTGGCGGATGGGCTGGCACCGCGTCACGTTCTACGGCGACCTGAAAGAGTCTGTGACGGAACTCTGTAGTCGGCTGAAGCTGGAACTGATCGAAGAGGCTTAGGGCTCCACGATCTGCGCAAGACAAACCATGACTGCATTGGAAAGCATCGGAATCTGCATCATCGGTGGCGGTCGAGCCGGCGGGATCCATGGCCGGAATTTCGCGTCGGGCCGAGTACCCGGCGCACGGTTGTTGGCCGTGGTCGAGCCCGTGGCGGAGGCCCGGCAAGCCGCTTGCGAGGAATTGGGAATCGAGCGAGCGCACGCATACTACAGCGAAGCCCTTGACGATGCGGATGTGGATGCCGTTGTCGTGGCCACGCCGACCCAGTACCACCGCGAGATCGTTGTGGCGGCAGCGGACGCCGGGAAACACATCCTCTGCGAGAAGCCTATGGCAATGAACGCAGAGGAGTGTGACGAGATGATCGCCGCTGTCCGACGAGCCGACGTGAAACTGCAGATTGGCTTTATGCGGCGATTCGACGCGAATTTCGTTAATGCAAAAGAACGTATCGACGCAGGCGACATCGGCAACGTTGTGCTGGTCAAGTCGCTGACCCATGGACCCACGACGCCCAAGCCGTGGATGTACGACATCCGCAAGAGCAACGGGCCGCTGGCGGAAGTGAACAGTCACGACATCGACACCTTGCGTTGGTTTACATGCAGTGAATTCGAGGAAGTCTATGCCATCGGCGGGAACTATCGCTCGCCGGAGGCCCGCGAGCAGTATCCCGACTTCTACGACAACGTGATCCTTAACGCCCGTTTCCAAAACGGCATGCAAGGCTCGATCAGCGGTGCTCAGGGCGTTCGGTACGGCTACGATTCGCGTTGTGAGATTCTGGGCGAGAGGGGGCTGATTTGCGTTGGCAGCCTGGCTGGCAACACAGTCGTATCACACACGACCGAGGGCATGGCGACGCCTATTGTCCAGAGCTGGAAAAACCTATTCCTGGACGCCTACCGCGCCGAAGACGAAGACTTCGTTCGCTGCATCCACGAGGATCGTCAGCCAAGGGTGGGTGGATCTGACGGTAAGGCGGCAGTGATGGTCGTGAACGCAGGAAATCAGTCAATCGTCGAAAGATGTCCGGTGAGATTGGGAACTTGAGACTTGTAGTACTTCATTCGTCTGCCTCTTCGTTGGAGTTCACGCTTTAGCGTGTTCTTCGGTAATAGCGTCATGAAAAACACCTACTTGATCGGCATTGACATCGGCACACAGGGGACGAAAGCGGCTCTGTTTGACCGACAGGGCAAGACGCTGGCAACGGCCTTCCGCAAATCGCGGCTGCACCGTCCCCAACCGGGCGTGGTGGAAGAAGATCCAGAGTACCAGCTCAAGACCGTCTGCCAGTGCATCAAGTCGTGTATCTCGGATTCGGGTGCCGATCCTCGCAGGATTGCCGCCGTTGGCATCGACGGTCAGATGGCCGGTATCCTTGGCGTTGGCGAGGACGGTCGCCACGTGACGCCATATGATTCGTGGCTGGATACCCGGTGCGCGTCGTATATCGCCGTTATGAAGAAGAAGGCAGGCCAGGAGATTATCCAAAAGACTGGGGGCCCGCCCAGTTTCAATCATGGCCCGAGGATCCTCTGGTGGAAACACGAGCATCCCAGGACCTACGGGCGCATTATGTCGTTCGTGCAGCCCGGTGGCTATGCTGCCATGCGCCTCTGCGGCGTCGACGGATCACAGGCTTTCATCGACAAGAGCTATCTTCATTTCAGCGGATTTGCCGACAATCCTGCCGGGCGATGGGACGCGAAGCTCTGTCGGAAGTTTGGCGTACGGATATCGAAGCTGCCCAGAATCGTCGATTCCCACGCAGTGATTGGCGAAGTGACGGGGGGTATGGCCAGGCGTTGCGGTCTGGCTGCCGGTACGCCCGTGGTCGCAGGCTGCGGCGACACAGCGGCTTCGTTCCTTGCTTGCGGAGCGACAAGCGAGGGCGTGTGTGTTGATGTGGCCGGCACCGCATCCGTGTTCGCCGCCACCACAAAGCAGTTCAAGTCGGATA
>JADHUC010000015.1 GCA_016784735.1 Pirellulaceae bacterium
GTTCCGTAATTCCCGCCTGCACACCGTCCGCCTTCGCAGGCGGGCGGCGGAGCAGTAGAATGACGGCGGCACACGCTTCTTTCCATCAACGCGGGGCAGTTCGCCGTTGGCCTCTCGACAGAACCTGTTCCAGGCAGCATACTCACGTGAATCGACCCTTTTTCTTGGCAATCATATTGGGCCGTGACATGAGCCATAGTTCTTTCACCTGTGAACAATGCGGCAAGACATTTGCGACGCAGTCTGAGTTGCTCGGAAAACGTGTCAAATGCGCGGGCTGCGGAAACGTGTTTGTCGTCAACCAGCAGCCTTGTGACTCCCCCAGCACTGACGCCGCGATGCCTCGTACGGAGATGGCTCAACCCGAATCGCCGGCTCCGGATGCCGAGATGACCAAGGAATCTTCTTTCTTTCACATGGACTGGGAACGGGGTCCGACCGATCGGCAGTTTCGTGTGGGCTCGCTTTTCGTCATTGCCGTGACGATTCTCGGAACGCTGCTTGTTATCTCGTTTGAGAAACTCGATATCAAAGGACTTATCATTCTCGCCTTCGGACCGTTCGCTGTATTCTACGGTTTCGCAGCACTCGTCGATCCGAATATCGTCCGCGCGGTAGGGAAATATGGCAAGCACCTATCCATGCGATACAAGATAATCGGGGGAGTGATCGGCGTGGCTGCGCTCGCCGTCAGTGGTGGAATGTCGCTGTGGCTCTATTTTCAGCACATCCATTGACGATCGGCCAGCAACCGCACTGGTGACGAAGCGGTATCGCGCACCGCGGAAACTGGAAGTATAATGTCACCTGGTCCTTCATCTATCGAGACCCAAATTCCTCGCCGAAAAGGAAACACCTCATGAAGCTTCACCATGTCTGTCTGATGTCTCTGGGGCTAGTCCTGTGGGCTCCATTATTCGTTGCCGGAGGCGAATGGTCTCGCTTTCGGGGTCCGAATGGCACTGGGCAAAGCGACGCCAAAGACATTCCGGCAACCTGGACCAACAAGGACTACAAGTGGCGTGTGCGAGTGCCGGGAATCAGCCATTCGTCGCCGGTCGTATGGGGAGAACAGATTTTCGTCACTTCGGCCGTTCAGGAGGACGGTACCAGGAACATCCGCTGCTTGAGCACGGCTGCCGGCAGTTTGATCTGGGAGCAATCGTTCGGCGCGACGGTATTTGACTTGGCCAATTCGACCGCCTACGACACGGCGAGTCCGACGGTAGACAAGGATCACGTTTACATGGCGTGGGGTACGCCCGATGAGTACGCCGTCGTGGCACTCGACAAGCAAGAAGGCAGGGAGGTCTGGCGACGTGACTTGGGGCCGTACCAGGGCGACCATGGATACGGTGCCTCGCCCATATTGTTCGAAGACCTGTTGATTCTGCCCAACGATCAGACCGGCCCCAGCTCGACCATCGCCCTGGATCGCATGACGGGAAAGACTCGATGGCGGGCGGAGCGTCGAACGGTCAAGACAGCGTATTCGACACCGGTCATCTATGAAGCTGAGGGCGGGCCACCTCAACTGATCCTCGCATCCACGGCCAATGGTGTTAGCAGCCTCGACCCCCGGTCAGGCAAGCTTAATTGGGAATTGGCAGATGTCTTCGGCGAACTTCGAGTCGTGGGTTCGCCTGTGGTAGTGGCAGGGTTGATCGTCGCCCAGTGCGGAGGTGGCGGCGGCGGGAAACGGATGGTCGCCGTGGAGCCGAGTAATTCGGCTGATCGCACTACCGCGCGAGTGGCGTACGAGATCGAGGGATCGTTGCCTTACGTGCCCACTCCGGTTGCTCGTGGTAATCTGCTGTTTATCATCAGCGACGGCGGCGTGGCGAGTTGTATCGACGCTCCTACCGGCAAACGCCTCTGGCGCGAGCGGGTCGGTGGCAACTACTTCGCCTCGCCAATATGCGTCGGGGACCGCATCTACTGCGTTTCCCGCAGGGGCGAAATGGTCGTGCTGGCTGCTGAGGACGAGTACAAGCTGTTGAGTCGCATCGATTTGGAGGAGCCCAGCCACAGCACTCCGGCGGTCGCTGGCGGCGTCATGTACGTGCGCACCCTGTCACACGTCATGGCGATCAGTGGCGGGTGAACTGATTAACGGGCTTTCCGTTTGATGGTGGCGAGCACATGCCGGTCCGTGTTTGCATCCAGTGAAACGCGAGTGCATAATTTGCACATCGTTTGTTTAGGTCGTAGATGTGTCAAGGTTCAGCTCGGATTCGATCTTTGGTCTCAAGGAGATGCTACTGTGAACCACTTTGCTAGACTGACTGCCGTTTTGTTGTGTCTTGCCGTGACCTCGGTCCCTTACGCCCAAGATGCCGCCGACAAGGCAGCACAGGACACCAAGAAAGCTCGTGAGCCCGACGTCATTTATGTCCCGACCCCCCAAGACGTGGTCGACAAGATGTTGGAACTCGCCAAGGTACAAAAAGACGAACTGTTGTATGACCTCGGATGCGGTGACGGGCGAATCGTGGCCACCGCCGCGAAGAAATATGGATGTCATGCCGTTGGCTACGACATTGATCCACGGCGAATCAAGGAATCTCTGGAGACCGTCAAGAAGAATCAGGTCGAGAGTCTGGTGAAGATCGAACAGAAGGACATCTTTACGCTCGACCTCAGCGCTGCAAACGTCATTACCCTTTACCTGTTGCCGAGGCTGAACGTCCGATTGATTCCTCAATTGGAGAAGCTCAAGCCCGGTTCAAGGATTGTGTCCCACGACTTTCGCATGAAAGGGATCAAACCGGACACAGTCGTGGATTTCAAGTCCAAGGATGGCGGCGGCGACCACCAAATCTACCTGTGGACGACGCCGCTGAAGAAAAGCAAACCAACCACGCCAACCAGCGGCTGACGCTTTTCCATTGGCCGTTGGCCCATTCCTTGCCTTCATCGAATTCATCAACAACTGTTCTAAGGAGCGAATCTATGATCAAACGAACAACGGCAGCGTTATTCTCGGCTTTCGTTTTGACGACCCTTGGCTTCAGCGACGGTGGCCAAGCCGCTGAGTTCCTCAGTGGAATCGAATGGGCCGAGCCTGCCGTCGTCGACCCAGGTAAACCCTGTGGAGCCCCCTCGGACGCCGTGGTCCTGTTCGACGGGACCGACATGTCGCAGTGGAACGGCGCCGAAAAGTGGACCGTCGCAGATGGCTGCGTGACCGCGGGGCCGGGCGCCATCCAGAGCACACCCGTCTTTGGCGACTGCCAGGTTCATATCGAATGGGCCACCGCCGAGGAGATCACGGGTGATGGCCAGGGACGCAGCAACAGCGGCGTATTCCTGATGGGCAAGTACGAAGTCCAGGTGCTCGATTCGTACGAAAACAAGACCTACTTCGATGGCCAGAACGGTGCCATCTACAAACAGCATCCGCCTCTGGTCAACGCATGCCGCAAGCCGGGCGAGTGGCAATCGTATGACATCATCTGGAAAGCACCTCGTTTTGACGAAGACGGCCAGTTGACCAGCCCGGCGTTCATCTCCGTGCTGCACAACGGAGTATTGATCCAGAACCATTTCGAGTTACAGGGCGACACCCCGTACGATCGTCCGCCCAGCTACACAGCCCATCCGGACAAGGGGCCGATCGGCCTGCAATACCACGGCAATCCCGTGCGATTCCGCAACATCTGGGTCCGCGAGACTCCAGAGCTGGAAAGCAAACGCGTTCACGAACCCAAGGTGGTCAAGAAGTAGTAGCGGCAGACGAGGTTTCCGGCGTTGTGCGCCAAGTAGGGCATCATCTGACGGCGTAATTGCTCGCCGATATCCGATCCGTTACCATTTGTGGCGCAGTTTGCGATCCCTTAACGACGGAGGAAGTCAACCATGACGAGAAACTCGCATCTATTTCTGTTTGGACTTTTGGTCGCGTGTGCCCCAAGTCACGGCGCCGATTGGCCTTGTTGGCGGGGGCCCCAGTACGATGGTATCAGCTGCGAGACCGGCGTGACCTTGCCTTGGCAGGCAAGCCCGAAGGTCCTGTGGGAGTTGCCGACGGGGGCGGCCTTCAGTGCCGTCACCGGGGTGGGAGATCTGGTTTACACCTGCGGCACGGAAGATGGTCAGCAAGTGCTTCTGTGTCTTGGAGCAGGCACTGGCGAGGTTGTGTGGAAAAGGACCTTTGCTGGAGGAGTCAAAGATCGTCAGGGCGGAGATGGCACGCGGGCGACACCCACGCTGGATGAAGGCAGAGTGTACATCTTCGGTGGTGAGGGAACACTTCTTTGCGCCGCCGCCAAGACAGGGGACGAAATCTGGTCCAAGAAATTCGGCAACGCTCCGAGGTGGAAATACAGCGGATCGGTTCTGATCGAAGGCGACATGGCCGTCGTCTCACCTGGCGGCGCGGACGGGGGCCTACTGGCTCTGAACAAAGAGAACGGCGAAGTGATCTGGAAGGGCGGTGAAGGCGGCGCCGGGTATGCCACGCCTTATCCATTCACGTTCGACGGGACACGCTACATGGTTGGCGTGTTGGGAAAGAAGGTGATCATTGTCGTGGCTGAAACTGGTCGCGAGGTGTGGAGTATGCCTTGGGTCACCAGCTATGACGTCAACGCAGCGACACCGATTTTCAACGACGGACACCTGTTCATCAGTTCGGGCTACGGCCACGGCTGCATCTTGCTGAGGCTTCAGGCCGACGGTGACCGCCTGACCACGACGGCCGTTTGGGAAAGCAAGGCAATTCTCAACAAGTTCCAAACCTGCATCCTCCTGGACGGAAAGCTGTACGGAGCAGACGAACGGAACCTGAAGTGCGTCGACTTTCTGACTGGCGAGGAAGCTTGGAGTCTGAATCGGGTTGCGGGAGACGGGACGAAGTACGGTACCCTGGTGCTATGCCAGGGACATTTCATCTTCCTCAGCCAGAGTGGTCAGCTATCCGTGGCAAAGGCCTCGCCTGAGGGTTTCGACGCGGTCGGCACCACCCAAGTGCTCAGCGGTCGTTGCTGGACGGTTCCTACCATCCACAATGGACGTTTATACGTGCGAAATCTCGACAAGCTGGTTTGCCTCGAACTCGGCGAGTAGGTGCGCCGGGCCAAGAAATGTAGCCGTCACGCTCCGCGTGACGAAGCCCAAAACAGGAGGAACGACCCGTGAGCCCATGCGCATTCGATAGTAAAGTGAGCCGCACGCGGCGGTCCAGTTGCTTCTTCACGGAAACGCGACGTTTCCGGCCGGTACTCCACGCAGCGTTAATCCTCGTGTTGGTGCTCGGGCTGGCCGTGTCGGCATCTGTCGGGGCGGCGGATCCCCCGGCACAGGCTGCCCCAACACTGCGCGGGACGGATCTCTTCGCGTTGGCGAAACTAGGCGAGCAATTCTTCGAGTCCCTTCCGGACGCTTCTCGGTTGAACGTGGATAGGATCGTGGCCTTCGAAGAAAACCCTCAGTTCGTTTACCTGGCAGGCAAGACCGACACGGCTCTTCGTCGCATCGTGCTGCTCAAGCCACGCACGTTTGTGGTCGAGGACCGCATACAGGTTCCCGCCGACGGAGCGCCCGTACGATGGGAGCTGCTTGTCCGGAGCAAGCTCGAGGTCGATGGCAGGAGTTTCGGTGCGAACGGTTCAGGCGGTGAGCTCTCGGGTGAATCCTTGCTGCCGAAAAACGCGACCCTACGGCATGCACGTGCGAGCAGCGACGAGGGAGATTCGCCGAAGCACGCGGTTGAGATTACTGCCAAAGCCAACGGCCGCGAAGCTCGGATTCTAAGTGTATTCCAGGTTGGTCGGCCGAACGAGGAAGGTGGCAAGCCGCAGTGCCAGGTCACCGGAACCGAGGGCGGATGGCAATTGACCGTGAGCACCGCTGAGCAGACGTTGAGACTCTCGCTGCCGGCCCAACGTGACGCCGCGGGCAAGATCGCTATTGAAGACGCGGACGGCCAGTCGCTGGTGAAGGAGCGTCTGCTGCCCTCGGGCATCATGCCGCACGGCGAGGAAGGTGTACGACTGATGCGACGCTGGGACACGCCCTACCAACGCGAACGCATGCCCGGTTGGGACACGGGACGTGTCGCCCCTGAATTGAAGAAACTGGTCGGGCAGGAACCGGCCAAACGCGGCCGGGCCGTGGTCCTCGGCTGCGGCACGGGGACCAACGCGATATTCTTGGCCGGTAAGGGATTCGACGTGACCGGAGTCGATGTCGCTCCCTCGGCCCTCGTCCACGCCGAAGAGAAGGCCCGCGAGGCGGGTGTCAAGGTCCATTGGGTGGTCGCCGACGTGCTGGCGTTGCCCGAAATGGAACCGGTCGATCTGGTCTTCGACCGCGGCTGCTACCACCACGTTCGGCAGTACAATGCGGCGGGATATGTCCAGAGCGTCTGTGGCATTTCGCGCACCGGCACGCGGTTGCTGCTGCTGGCCGGCAGTGCCAAGGAAGAACGTCGCAGCGGACCTCCCAAGATCAAAGAAGAAGAAATCCGCGGCGACTTCTCCGAGCTGTTCACGTTCGAGTGGCTTCGCGACATCCGTTTTGACTCGGTCAATCCGAACGCCCAAGGCCCAATGGCTTGGTCAGTGCTGTTGCGACGCAAGTAGGTTTGGTGGCAAGGGGTTGGGAGTGGCGTGTTCAGTTTGTGGTATTCTTACGTCGTGCAGTTGATTTGGATTGTCTCCAATTTCGTTCCGCTCTCTTCAGTGCCAAAGGCACGTTCCTTCGGGATTAGTGCTGGTGAACTTAGTGACGAACAAGACTTCAAAACGCCCCAGCGAGGGTAGACCGCTGTCCATCCCTCGCTTGCGTGCCGCGTTTGTGCCTCAACGCACTCGCCGCCAGTCGTATTTGGTCTTTCCGTTCTTGTCCAGCAAGAGAAGTCGCTTGTCGGTCAACTCAAGGATGGGCTCGTCGACACGGTCGCCCATCATCTTCAGGATCATTTGCACCCGAGCGGTCGGCGTGCCACCAATCGTCCGCTTCTTGAGCCGCCCTTTTTCAACCGACCATTTCATGTTGAACGTGAGACGCGAGGCGAATAGGGCGGCCTTGACGCCGGACAGTTCGACAATCATCGTGCCCGTCCCGTCCTTCTTCAGCGTCATGGTCCGCTTTCCCTGGTAATCGTCTTCCCAAGTGCCAACGACCAGACGGCTGTATCGCTTGTCCTCTTCAGACGTCTTCTCCGCATCTTTTGACGCGACCGCCTTCGGTTGTTGGCTTGCTTCGCCAGGCAAGACAGGTACGGACGCCAGAATCCCAAGGACAACCGCGAAGGCGCATACACTTCTTGCGTAGATCATGGACTATCGCTCCAATCTGTTGGCCTGGTTCTCGATAGAAAACAATCCAACCGATGGTCAGTAGCTCGGATTCTCGTGTATAGTTTGCATCATGGCGACCATTTTGTCACCTTCCGCTCCCCAATGGCGGGGATCGGGCTTTGCCCATTTCAATCGCGACTAGTGAGACTGCGCCGCTTTGCTATTCACACTAGCCCGAAGCGCAAGCGAGGAAACACGTTGCGTAAATCCTCGCTGGCGCGTCGGGCTAGTGATCTCGCAGGCTTCGCGCAAAAGTGGCGCTGTCCAAGGAATAACTGCCAATCGCTCGAACAGGAGAACCGCAATGACACGACAACTCGCAACACTCACTATCGTTTGCCTGTTTTTTGCCACCACGGCCGAGGCGGTCGAAATCAAAGATAGTCTGCCGCCGCCGCCCGAAGGCAAGGTTTGGAAGCTCGTGTGGCACGATGAATTCGATGGCGAGAAGCTCGACGAGACCAAGTGGGATGTTCCCGAAAACAGGCGACGGGACGGATGGTGGTCCAGAAAGGCAATCACGCTGGATGGCAAGGGCAATTTGGCAATCAGCACGCTCAAGGACGGTGACAAGTACCTGGATGGCTGCGTTCGCACAAGAGGCAAGTTCGAGCACGCGCACGGCTACTACGTAGCCCGCATCCGGCTGCAGGAACAGCCGGGCCATTGGTCGGCCTTTTGGATGTGGGGCCCTGGTGTTGGCAGCGTCAAGGACGAGGGACGGGACGGAACCGAGATCGACATTATGGAGAAGCCATGGTTGGACGACCGAGTGCAGCACGCTCTTCACTGGGACGGCTACGGGAAGCAGCACGAGTCTGAGGGGAAGGTCGCTCAGGTACCAGGCGTGATGGACGGATTTCACACTTTTTCCCTCTGGTGGAAGCACGACCAGTACGTTTTCTATGTTGACGAGAAGGAAACGTGGAGATCGAACGCGGGTGGCGTGTGTCAGGTACCGTTGTACATCAAGCTGAGTGACGAAATCGGCAAATGGGGCGGCGACATCAAACAAGCAAAGTTGCCGGATCGGTTCCTGGTCGATTACGTCCGTGTCTACGACCTGGTCGATTCCGAGTGACAATCGACGATGGCCGTGCGGTGTCGAGCCTGCCAGCCGGAAGGAGGACCGCTCGAATGACAAACATCAAGGGCGACAGATTGCACGTGAGATTGAGCGCGTCCCAAACCAGACGGCGATTGAAGGGACTTGGGTTCGGCGTGAGAAAGGTAGAAAGTGCCGGCCGCAACGAAGCCGTGATCATCCACACCGCCACCGGGGAACATCGCCGGGAACTGCACGCCGTTTTCCAGGACGTCATTGCCATGGACGACGATCAAGAGTGAATGCGGCCCGATTTGGGCGGCAACAAAACGCTGGATGCGTTGCAAGAATCGCTGACTGATTGCGAATAGCCTACGGACAAATAGGCGTCCGAATCCCCCCCTGCTCGAAAGTCCCGAAGATGACTCCATTTAGCTGGTCGTTTCGAGAATGGCTTCGAGCCTTCATGGTTTTCGCCGTGGGCTTGCTCTTGGGCATGGTCATTTGGGGGACATCGCCTATGTTCACCGAGTACGTCGAACCATGGGACGCTGGCTTCAGGTATTACGGTGGAGCGTTGTTCGCTGCCGGTTTTGCTGCAGCCGTTTTTCTTCCCAAAGCATTTTGGGTCGCCCCGATTGGCGTGTACGTGGGGCAGCTTTTTTACTGCCTGTACGTGTACGAACCGGAGGGCGTATCACTGTGGCCGATTGGAATGCTGCTGGCCGTCTTCTACTGTGTCGCCGCTTTCGCTGGTGGGTTGGCGTGTGCAGTTTCTGTATTGCTGATTCGTTCCGCGCTCGGCATACTCCGATTCGTCACGGGATCACGAAAGCAGGTTGACGACGCCACTTGACACGTCCTTGGCCATCAGCATTAGGGATCCGCTCAGTGAGAAGTGGGGCACGATTCTATCGTGCCAGGCACGTTGGAAACGTGCCCCACGGTCAATATGCGGCACTCATTGATGCCACTCGCCAACGAACGGTTCGTAGTAGGCGCGCCATTCGCGTTGGAACCACACGGGCGACGATGGGAAACCTTCCTGGCCCAAGGCGTCCACAGCCACAATGTAGTACCGACGTGAGTCCTTGCCCGCGGTGGTATCGGCGTAGGCTGTTCCCGAGATCGGATCAGATGTCAGACGCGAGACGGGATCCTTGTTCCACCGGCCATCCATGCGATAGATGCGATAGCCGGTGATGCCTTTCTCTGGGTTCGCCCGCCACTTGAGACGACAAGTCGTGCGGTCCTCGCGGCTGTACACTTCCTGGGGCGATGACGGGATCGTGAAAAACGCCGGCGAAGGGCCGCTGACCGATCCCCGCTCGTTGACGGCCCGAATCCTATATGCGAATACCGCTAGAGGATACGGTCGCCCGGACCGGTCCAGTCGCTCAGGATGCATCTTTCGATCATAAATCGGTTCGCCGTCAATCGTCTGCGGCGTGCCAAGATCGACCGTATCGTCGACGAACGACGCGGAACGGATCGCGTCAGCCGTGAGTCGCTTGAAGTCGCCGATTCGGCGGATCGCACCAACCGAGGGCGAGGCCAACGAAGGCGTGCGCAACTTGAGACGTCGCAGTTGGTCTTCGCTCCAGACTTCCACCACCGCGCGTTCGACGTGATAGCCGGTCACGGTTGGATCGTCTGTTGCCGTCCAGTCGATTTGGACATTCGTTCTTGCGATCACCGAAACCACAGCGTCCTCGACGATCGGCGGCGTCTGGCGCGGTTTGGGCCCTGGCGGCTCGTAACCGTCCGTGGCGGTCGCGTAGCGATACGTCCAAACCTGTTGCTGGCGTGGTCGGCCCGTGCAGTTTTCCAGGATGGTCAGATTCAGCTCCGGCGCAGAGATCAGTTGCCGAGTGCGATTGCCGGCCGGGTCGGGTTCGGTCGACGGATTCAACCGCGTCCATTTGTTGGCACCGGCATCAAAAGCCCAAGTCTGCACCTCGTGCCGTGCGTCGTCGTCACTGCCGGTCGTGACTTTCACGATCGCCAGGACGACGCGACCGATCGGATCGTAAGTCAGCACAGCGTCGTTCTTATTTGTCGGCGGCATCGACGCGGGCTTCATGTCTCGCCACTCGTTACGATCTACGCTGTAGGTCCAGGTGTGCGGGTCGTCCGTGAACTGCGCCCCGAACAGCACGTGAACCTTGCGGGCCGCGTCGTACGCCATGTTGCCGCCGCTTCTTAAAGCCGGTTCATTGGCCGGTTTGGGCCAGCGCCATTCGTTTTGCCAAGGATCGTAGAGCAACGTCCCCTCGTGGCTGCCTTCGCCGGCGAACACGACCACGACTTGATGGTCGCTGTCCCACGAAGCGCAACGGTAAGGGGCCAGCCGCGGCGTCGGCAGCGGTCGCATGTTGCGCCAGCGGTTCGCTGCCAGATCGTACGTCCAGACCGAGGAGTCGTTCAGATAAAGCTCTCGTTCCCACTGCCAGCCGTGGCTACCGCTGAAAAGCGGAAAGCGAATGTAGCGGGCGATCGTCGGATCGTAGACATTCTGCGTGTTGCAGCAGACTCCGGGCGGCGAAGTGTTCGGCTCCTTCAACGTCCACTTGGCAGTCAATAGATCAAAGGTCCACACCTCGGCTCCCTGCTCGCCGCCGCCACCCTGGTTGTGCCCACCGTAGCGGACCAGCAATCGGTGGCGGCTGTCCCACACGCAAGCGCCTTCGTAGCCCATACGCGGCGAAATCGGGCCATCGGGCAAAGGGCTGCGTTTCACCCACGTATTCGCCTCTTGCGACGCGATCGACGAGGGCTCGGCGGCAGAGACGGCCCATACGTTGAGAGCGGGCGAGTCTGTTGGTACCTGTACGGCAACCAACAACAAGGCGGTGATCCACGTTCGCAGGAAATGTCTCTTCATGACTGATCCTCACTTCCACAGTTCAACTTCGTGTTCTTGGCCGTCAGCCCTATACGCGTCGGCCTCGATTGGTCGGTAGCCTTCCTTCCCGAAGTTGTATTCCACTTGGTCGTGTGGCGCCCATTTCCACTCGTACACGCCATTCTTGTCGGCCTTCACTGGGATCTTCGTAGTAAGGACGTTGGGGTGTCGGTGGTTGTAGAGCGACTTGCCGCCGCGCCATCCCTCGATCCCCACGGAGACCTCGGGCACGGGTTTGCCGGAGTCGTCCACGAATCGGAGTCGAAGCGTCTTGCCGGGTTCGAGCTGGAAATCGGCCGGCGGGTTCTCTCGAGTAATCGTGATCTTCTTCAGTTCCGGCGCCCACCCCTCCGCCATAACCGTCAACGAAATGGTCGCGGGCGGCAGCGGGGGGAAGCGGTACACCCCCCGCTTGTCCGTGCGGACTTCCTGGCTGCCCCACATCAAGTACGGATCGTCGCCCCATACCACGACGGCCCCCACGACCGGCTTCCCCTTCGGGTCGGTCACGGCCCCGGTCACGCAGATGCCTCGCGCCATGACGATCGTGCCCGTCTGCTGCCGAAGCAATGCGGTGGTAACATTGGCTGCCTTCTGCATGACGCCCCAGCCGGGATCGCTGATATAGTCGGGGTGGCTGAGTTTGACGGACACTTCGACTTCGTCGCCTGCGGGGACATTGTTCAAGGTCCATCTCCCTTGGGCATCTGTGATTCGCGCCGCATCTCCTTCGGCCAGCCACGTGCCGAAGCGGGGACGCGTCTGCTGTTCCTCTCGTCTGACGTGGCGCATCACTTCGACCTTTGCGCCTTCGATAGGCTGGCCGGCCTGATTCTTGACAAGGCCGCCAATCACCGTTCCTTTCGTGAGTCGAAAGGTGAACTGCTCGGGAATCAAATGGCCGTCGGCCTGAGTCTTGGACCACCACTGAGCGAAAAGCGGCACATAGCCATCGGAGCGGGCCCAGATGCGGAGAATCTCGATTTCCTTGGGAAGGTCCACGGTAGCCTGGCCCTGGGCGTCGCATACATAGTCCCGGTTACCCTTGGCAGGCTCCTTGGCCCAGATCGCCGCATGAAGCCCCGCCCCCCCGACAGGTTTGCCATCCGCTCCGACGACGTGAATCTGTATGGTGCGTTTGCCCTTCGTCTGCGCTTCCGTGGATTGCGGTTGCTCGGACGCCTGTTCCGCGCCGCCGGCCCGATCCACACAAGCGAAGCTGATCAAGAGCAGAGACAGAAAGAGCAATCTGCAAGATCGTCTCATGACGTGGTCCTCCACAAGGGGTTCTTAGTCGAATTATGGCAGCGTCAACAAGTTTGATACAGTAGTCTGTTCGTAGGCTGACAACTTGACAGAAACGGTTTCAGCAACGGATCAGTCTATCATCCAACCGATGGTCACTTGCCCAAAATGAATGCGACCCACTCGGGCAGTTTCTCATAGAAGTCCGGCGGAAAGGTGTGCTGGTACATACCCGGATAGGTCTTATGCTGTACGCGCGCCCCAGCAGACTCGAACCAGCGTGCGATGCGCGAAGTGAACCGCAGCGTCAGCGGATGTTCCTCAGCACCGCACAGGCAGACCACTCCGCGAGTCTTCAACAACTCCGTAGGCGTGACTTCGTCCAGCAACAATTCGTTGCCTCCCGACGATAGGCTGATGGCTCCGGCGTATCGATCCGGATGTCGTGCCACCAGTTCCGCAGCCACCAAACCACCCTGCGAAAAACCATACAGGATGATTCGTTCAGGATCGATTCGCACGCGATCGCTAACTTCCTGCAGCCCTGACGCGACGCGCTGGGCATTCTCTTTGGGATCATCAGACCAGACATAGGAAGATTTTCCACGTGGAATCGTTCCGCTGATGCCAACGAAGGCCAAGTCGCAGGCGTCCGCGGCCTCCTGCATTCCATCGACAAAATCCTCGGGATTGCTACCCAAGCCGTGCAGGCC
This sequence comes from Pirellulaceae bacterium, assembly GCA_016784735.1. Taxonomy (GTDB): domain Bacteria; phylum Planctomycetota; class Planctomycetia; order Pirellulales; family Pirellulaceae; genus JADHUC01. The sequence goes on from JADHUC010000015.1 coordinate 13,213, forward strand.
AACCAGTACGGTGATCGGCTCGCCAGCAGTATAGCCATTGGGCGTCACCACGGCGGTGCTGTTCACTCCGCTCGTGACCCAGTAGGCATTGCATTGGTCCAGATATCGGACCATCGTTTTCCATCGAGAATCCCGCCGAACGGCCCTGAGGTCAGGGTCGTCTCGCGCCCAATCGCCGTCGACGCCTTCCTCTAGGCCGGCTTCCTGCAGCCAATACATCGCCGCCTCGACGTCTCCGGTGCGACTGTAGTAACAAGCCAGGTCGTAGTAGCCACCATCACCCCGTTCGACGGCCCAAGCCTGGAGTTGGACCGCGGGGCGGTATTCGCCTTCTTGGGCTCGCCCTCGCGCTTCGGACGCCAGCACTTCGGCAGACACGCCGGAAAGCTCGACTCCCTCGAACGTATCAGAGGGCAAGGATGGTCGGGTTAGTTGGAAGGGCGGCTCCGGTTTCGGCGCTGGCTGCCCTGCGAACGCCGCCAATGTGACTCGGGGCTTCGGTCGCAAAACGGAACGTATTCCAATCGCCACGACCAATAGGACAAAGACCGCTCCGGCGATCGAGCCGCAGACGATAAGCAGCCGCCGAGTCCCCATTCGATCTAAGAACGTCGTTCCAGGGCCTTGCATAGTGGCGTACCGGCCAGAGTGCGGCGGGAGAGTTGGTCCAGCAAGGGGCTGTTCCGGCAACTGCATGGAGGAGCCTGTCGCGGTTGGCTGACTGAGGGCGTCTGGAGCCAACTGCGGTTTCCCGACGGGGCGCACGATGAAGCTGTGGCCGCAGGAGGGACAGGCCATCGAGCGCCCGGCCAGTTCAGGCTTGGCCATAAACTGCTTGCCGCAAGGACACGCTGTGGGAAACGGTTGCCTCGGCTTCGTCGCCACTGACGGAATGACCAGTGGTTTTCCACAGGCAGAACACGGCATACTTCTACCCGCAAGCTCGGACTTGGCCAGGAAGGCCTGTCCGCATTGTCGACAAACGGTTTTGATCCTGTTCATCGAGTCGACTCGTTACTCGTATTGCAGTTGCGGGACCTCGGCAATGGGGCACTAGCAATCGCCCGGAGATTCTACGACAAGCCGCTGATCGTCCACTTCCACCACATCGCCGACCAGGAGCTTACGTCGGCGGCGCGTCTCGATTTCACCATTCACCGTCACCAGGCCATCTTGAATCAACAGTTTGGCTTGGCCTCCCGTGCCCACAACGGCGCTGAACTTCAGAAACTGATCCAAACGAAAACTAAGAGGTTCTTCGGCGGCCATGACGCGATATCTCGGATAGTGCCTGAAAAAAACATGCTTTCGCCAAATGTAGGTACCGACTTGTGGCGAGGGCTCACCGCAAAGGGCCTTCGACAAATATTCCTGCCCCGCAATATTCCTGCCTCATCGTCTGAGAATCGACAGAAGGCAGGAATATCTCGAAGCAGGAATATGAGAATCCTCGCACGGCAACCTCCACGTAACTCCCTAACGAGAATCAGCTACCGGGGACACGGCGTTCTCGCGATAGTCGACCTGTTGGCTCGACCAGCCACGAAACTCACTTGTCGGCTTGCCGGCGGCCTTTGCCTGCTGGTCGATGATGAATCGAAAGCCGTCGCAATCGGAGAAGAACAGGTAGTCTCGATTCGCCTCGTACCAATCCTGCCAGGCTTCCGCTGAATCGCCGAACTCGCTTTGCCCCGTGTAACGGACGAGTTCGCGGACGGATTCCTGCACGTTCTGCTTCGAACGCAAATTGGCAATGCAGTGCTCCAGCAATTCTCGTTTGTGGTTCGGGATGCCAAGCTTCTCGGCAAACGCGTCGACTTCGAAGACACGTCCCTCGGCGCGGAGGAAGGGCCGCTTCTCGACAAGCCAAGCCTCCGTCTCGTCGATCGTCTTCCCTCGCGCCTCCGCGGGCAAGTAGCTGCCTAGCGTGCCCAACAAGCCGGGACTTCTGGTCCGGGCGGATTCCAGGTAGGAAAACGGACCGTCTCTGGTCTTGGTCATTCTCCTTTCGAGGACCGCAGAACCCCGATGCCCGGCGGCATAAACGACCGTGTTCACGAACAGCCGTTTTCCCGCGTCGGTCATGTCGTCCACCGGCCCTTCGAAGGCCCACAGTGTATAACGCCCATGGCGGACAATCGCCCCGCGATTGGGGCCTTTGCCGCTGGTTCCCTTGGCGATCAGTTCGGCGTCGATCGAGTTGACGATCGTGTCCAACGTGAGGGCCTCGCCCATGCCGGATTGGCTCTTCGCGGCCTGCTTAAGGACTTGGAGACGTCCATTGTCATGGGGGACGGCCAACGGGCTGTTGAGAATCTTGTGGTTGGGTCGCACACCATGTGCGACGTTGTACAGGCACTGTCACGTGTAAGGCCGGCCGTTCTTCAAATGAAGATTTCCGAAGTAGGCGCAGCCATAACTTCCGTATCCGAGGACCGCTGTGTCGAACTCTCGGCGAAACTTGGTGTACCTTCCTCCGCCGACAAGAATCACGAGATTTGCTTGCTGTACCTGCTCCACTGCGACAGCGTTCTCCGTCACGGTCGTCACAGCCATCCCGTGATCTTCGAGCAACTCCTTGATGCCATCCGCGACTTTCGATTCCTGCGACGGCGATACTACCAGTACGTGTAGGTCTGCCTCAGGTGGATCCGTGTTCATCGGCATCGGATCGGCGGTCACCGGGGCCGGGTCGGTGCTCGCCGGTGTTGACTCGGCGTCTGCCGCGCGGCGAGATTCCCTCGCGATCGTCAATGTCGATTCGTTCCTACCGCACGACAGAGTAGCTGACAGCAGGCCCGCGCCGACCATGAAGGCTGCCACGAGGCGAGACTGATAGGGAATAACACATCTCATGATTCGTGATGCTCACAAGAAGGGCACTGTGGTTCCGGCTCAGTGGTTGTTGCGTTGCGGGCCACTGGGCACAAGCTGATTGGATGCCCGCTATTGTACGCTCCGCCTACCCGCAACGGAAGGTTCGCTACAAGACGACGGTGCGCCAACCACCACGCGGATTATCGAGTTGGCGCTCTCGGCTTCCAGCGAATGGCTTGGAGCGTGTACCCTCGCCCTGCCGGTCGCCCATTCTTGGTCTCTCCGTCGCCCGTCACCGTAACGATCGTCCCATCGTCGAGCCCAACACTGCCGGCGTAGCCTACACCGTCGGCCAGAATGTACAGTCTTGGTTCCCACGTCTTTCCTAGGTCACGGCTAATGCGGGCTCGAATATCGGGCCTACTGACCGGATAACGGTTCTCGTACACCGCGACGATGGTGCTGTCCGACAAACGGGCGAGATCACAGTGAGCTTGGCCGAAGACCCAGGAGAGTTGATGCGGTGCGGACCACGAGCGACCGCCATCGTCCGACCACCGTAGTTGAATCGTCTTGCCGCCAAGCGCGGGATTCGACATTCCTCGGCAAGCGGCAAGGACACGCTGGCCTCCCAGCGGCAGAAGGCCCACCTCGGCCGCGCGGTCGCGAATCAACGAGACATCGCCCCAGGATTTCCCATTGTCGTGACTGCGGTAGAAAACTTGAGCGAGCCAGCCGGTCTCGAATGGTTCAACCCGATGGTTGGCGGTATCAATCGCGGCGATCAGCGTGCCGTCCGGCAGCGAGACGATGTGGTTTCCGTCGCCCGCCAGAAACGTGTACGGCGGCGGGATCTCCAACGGACCTGACGTGTGCCAGGTTGAACCCAGATCGTTCGACCGAGAAACTCCGCCAGGGTACGCTTGACGGTCTGGCACGTCTAGTCGAGCGTGAGCTGTAAGATCGTGCGCCAACAGGACCTGATCCCCGGCCACGCCAAACGCGCGCAGATTGACCGGTCCGGCGGTATCGGGGAGGTTCTTAATCCAACGTCCATTCCAAGAGCGGCCTTCGTCACGGCTCCAGTACAGATAGGCACCGAATCCCGCCACAATGGTCCCGTCCTTCAGACGCCCAACACGTCCCGTCAGTTTCCACGTTGCGTTGGGCGTAGGAAGGCGAAGACGTTCGGCAGGAAGGGTACCCACGGGCCTATGTACCGGACGAAACAAACCGTCATACGTAGTCAGGTTCTTGCCCTCCGCCAAACGCCAGAATGGCTCGGCTTCCACGACGCGAATCGGATAGTCAAGAGCTGCGTCCGTTCGAGACCTAAGAGTCGCTGCCGACTCCGCTATCTCGGCCGATGTCGCGTTGCCGCACATCGCCAAAATGACGACAAACGCTGAACGATAGCAATTCATTTCCGGTCCTCATTCAATTGCCGCCGAGCAGTTGCCCTGTTGAAGTCAGTGCGCCAACGCCTTTGGCTGCCGTCGCCAAAACTAGCTCCTTGAAGGACGTGGAGTTGCGTTCCTGTCCTTGATCGGGCGACGGCTGTAATCCCTTCCAGATGCGTCGACCATCGTCCGCTCAAAGTTTGCCCTTTCAGGGAAGGACGCTCACGCTCTGAGCCGAAGCCCACTGGTCACTGTTCTGCACTGGGGATTGTGGCGCGAACTACGGCACCGGTGCTGGAAGCTCTTTACCGAAACCCGGGCGCTGGAAGCGCGTGCTGTCGCGGCGGCAGAGAGCGACGATCGTCCCGCAGCGGTCAATATAGTACCAGGCACCGCCTTCCCACCACACCGGACCGTCCATCGTATGCTGAAATTCGCCGCCGATATGAACTCGCGCCAGTCCGCCGTGGAAACCTTCGGCATCGTTCCACTTCGCTTCCTTGCCGGAGCCGCCTTTCGCGACCACGGTCCCCCTGCGGTCGATATACCCCCAGGCATCACCGATGCGAACGGCAGCGAGGTTCTCCTGAAAGCTGCTGGCTTCGTCGAATCTTGGCGCGATCACGAGGCGGCCAGAAGTGTCTACGTAGCCGAACTTGTCACCGACTTTGACCCGTGCCAGACCTTCCGAGAACGATCCAACGAGTCTATATTTGAACCCCCCCCGGATCGGTCGGCCCATCGTGTCGAGCGCAAGGTTGTACGGAACGCCCGGCCCACTACCATCGATTGACACGCGTAACCGTCCGTTGGCGAAGTCCCATGCCGCGCCCACGTGCTCTCCCGGCTCCAAGACAAGCTGTCCAAGCGAGAAGACGACCGTTCCCCTACAGTCTATGTACTCCCAGTGGCGCTGGCCTGGACGTCGCACTCGTGCCAGACCGTTGCCGAAGCTACCCGCATCTACGTACTCCAACGGAATGGCAACCCGACCAGACCGATTCACGAATCCCCATCGCTCCGTGTACGGGGCCTCAGTTCCGAAATCCGCCCTACGCCCGGTCGTCACGACAGCCAGGCCTGCCGAAAACTCCTCGACCCAGTCGTACTTGGCCGGAATGATGATGTTGCCGTCACTGTCGACGCAGCCGTACTTGCCATTCTGACGGAACCACGCACGCCCTTCCGAGAATTCACGTGCCGAAAACGCGTCCTGCGGAAGGACCACGGCCCATTCGCCGTCGGACTGAATGTAGCCGCTACGGTTCGCCGTGTAGACGGCGGCCCGATTCTCGAAGAAATCCCACGCCAAGGCAAACTGTGGCTCGATTACGACTTCTCCCTGATTGTCAACGTAGCCCCATTGACCGCCGCGAAACACTGGATTTGGCACTGCTTGCCAATCTTGTTCCACGTCGTGATTCGGCGGCTCCGCCTGTGCCGTAGTACAACGTGCGTGAATGAGCCCACCCGCCGCCACTATGCCAAAGACTAGGGCGAAAACGCGACTCAACGAAAAAAATGCAACGACCAAGAAACGCTTGCCGAAAGAAACACACATGGCCCAGGCCCTCCACGTACTACATTGGCGTTTCTCCACAGGATTAGCTTGAGCAACGGATCAGTTTACCATACTGCCCCCGAGGATAACGCGACCGACCATGACTCGTAGCAACCAACAGGTTCGCGTGCCCGACAGCGATGCCAGCCACGCCGAAACAGAATCAACAACGCTTCATTCTATCATGTCGCACAACCAGTTCACAAATCCGAAGCGGAGAACGCGCTCCTGTTGGACGAGCCGCATTTGGTCTCATTGCTGGTCGCGAACACGAATCCCCAATTCCGTCAATAGATGACGGATAGCGACGATTTCTGGATCGTTCATCCGCAGTCGGACGACGGTAGCGCGCCCACAGGGTGTTTTGCCCTCGATCTCCAACGTGGCGGGAGACCAACGGAAGTGTTCGGTCCATACTTGTGTTCGCGGATTGAACAGAGCCTCATCCGTACCAGTGTCGGGATCAGGTCCCGTTTCGTGCGCCCACTTGTGACCGTTGCATCGCGGGCACGCCATGGCTAAGTTCGTCAGCTCGGTCTTTCCGCCTTGGCTTCTGGGAAGGACATGGTCGATGGGAAACCAAGCGATCTGACCTTGCACCGGAATCCCGCAGTATTCACAGCGCCCACTGCCACGCGCGACAACCTGGGTGCGGAGATGTTCGGGGATGTTGGTCAATGGCCATTCACCAAGTCGGGCAGCACTTCGCCCAATCGCTGGAGCGCCACCCGTGCCTCCAGTCTTTCGGTGGTCCGACGTTCCGAAAAGGCGACCAGTGACATCAATTCGCCGTGTTCGTGCTGGTCCAAGAACTCCTTGCGTTCGCCCAAAACGCGCATGCGATCGTTGATCGCTTCGTCAAGTTCGTATTCGGCCAGACGACGCAAGGCGGCAACGCAAAGATCCATGGCCGATTCGAATCGCGGCTCGGAACTCAATGCATCGGCGAGAGAGGACATAGCGGACCCGCGCAACCGAGGGCGGAAAGACTCTTCACGACATCCATTATATGCTTCAAAACGCAAATCAACAACAAGCAGAAGGCGCTACTTGAGACCACAAGGCGGGTACCTTCCGCCTGCGGTGATCCAAAACGCCATAGCCGACAGCAGCACTGCCTGAGCACCGAAGACCACTGGGGCAAATCCGCTGCCCACCATCGCCAACGGCACTGACACCAGCGCGATGATGACGAGGATTGCCCTCACGTTGAACTGGGATCGTACGGTCATGGTCGTTCCCACTTTTGCGGCGAGTACTCTCACCTCGCTGATTTCGCACCAACTGTCGGGCTGCATTGTTCGGCGATTCATCTTGGCCCCGTGGTTCGCGAGTGGTAGATTGTCGAGCAGGAGCCATGTCTGGTGGGCCGTAGGACGAAGATGTTACCATGAAGAAGCCGAAAGCGAGACGGCGGTGGTTTCAGTTCCTGGTACGCATGACGCTGGTGGCTATTCTCTTGCTTGGGCCAGTAATTGCCGGGTCGGTGATGCCTTTGCCTGACTTCGCCCGTGAGTGGATGCCGAAGCGACGCTCGGTCCAATTGATCTTCACGTCAGAGGACCTCCTAGAATTGCAAAAGACGTGGGAGCGCATTTGGTTTCTGGACCAGCCGGATAAGATGACGCCCGAACGGACGAACGGCGGAGTCATCTTGGATCGGCCGAGAGAAGACCGTCGCGTTTTTCGCCGTCCTCGCCAAGATCGTTTACCTAAGCCGCCCAAGATTTAGGTCCGCGATCTTTCGTTCGATCAGGTGTACGTGCCTGAGTTCCTCGTCTTTCAACTGGGCTACTAAATCCCTCAGAATCTCCGCCTTCGAGTCGTCCAAGAGTTCGCCGTATAGCCGATATGCTTCCTTCTCTTGCTCTAACGCAAACTCCAGGATCTCGCCTGGAGTTTTCAACTTGGATAGCCTCTTGTCCAAAGGTGACTCCTATCTAGCTGCGACGCAGAATTAGACTGTCGATTACGGGAGACGACGCAGCGGCAGACGCACTGGATAAGCTTGTTGGTTGTCTGCTTCAGACGAGCAAACGAATTCTAGCAGGGTATGGCCGTTGGTCAATGAACGTGCCGTCGGCGACAGACCTCATTGATGTGTCCGTGCCTGGGACTTTGTACGATGGCCCTCCGAGGCCGTCGAGCAACCAACCAGCACAACGACGGCCTCGGAGGACCATCGTACAATCTTGCGCGCGGCGGTCACGCTTCGACGGTCACCCGAAGGCGCTGGATCTCGTTGCGACCAGATTTGGGTAGCGGGCGCGGCAAAGGCTGCGCGATGCCGTTGGCGTCGATCGTGCGACAGCACAACTCGTACTGTCCCGCGGCGGGCGCTGTCAGAAGGGCCGCCCAATGCGCGATGGCGTAGGGCATCGGCCATGTCAGCGGTCGTCCCTGAGCGTCGAATTGGCGCGGAATCGGCGGCAGCGGGCCGTCGGGCAAACCGCCGCCCCAATTCTTCGGCGGCGGTAAGATATCGGCGTCTTGCCAGTCGGCTTTGGTCAGATACGGGTCGTCCGTGGATGCGGGCTGCGTTGTCGGCCGCAGGCAGTATTGAACCTTGCTCAGCCCCGACATGCCCACCTGGGCGACGCCTGTGAGAGCCGCCGGCTGGCCGGCCTTCAGCTTCTTCGGCGCATTCGCGAATCGGGCAAATGTCTTCATCGAACTATCCACGTCGTTGTTCTTCCCGGCGTAGGTGTCGTTGGGATTCGGATCGTTGGTAAGCACCACGCGCTGGAGCCACTTGATCGACTTGAAGCCGTATCCATCGGGAGCCAACAGCCGCACCGGTCCGCCGCGTTTCGGAGCCAGCCAATCGCCGTTCATTTTGTAGGCCAGGATCACGGGCTGTTCGCCCGGCGGGTCTTCCAGCACGCGGTTGATCGACAGAGAACTCAGGAAACCGGGCCCCGGCTTCTTCGGATCACTGTGGTAGCCGTGATACCAGACGCGTCGCAGATTTGCCTTGGGCTGCGTCTTCCAGATGACTTCGCGGAGCGGCACACCTTCCCATAGGCCCATGCCGAATACTTTGTCCACGTTCAAGCAAGTCATCGCTTTCATGTAACGGACGGCGTGCTTCTCGGCCAGGGCCATCAGGCCGGACCAGTCCAGCGCGGTGCCCAGTTCCTTGGAAAGCGGACTTTCGATCTGGACGTCGCTGGTCGGGTCGGCGATGACTTCGAGCTGCCACGTATCGCGGTCCAAGCCGGCTTCGCGAAGTTCTTCCGGTGTCAGCTTATACGGTGGCGGATTACCACGCCCGCCGCCAACGAACTTGGCCTCGGGAGTAAGGTATTCGAGCTGGGCGATGGCCTCGGCCAACAGCCCGTCGCTTTCGGCACCGTGGGCCCACAGCGGGGCCAGCCCCAGCCCGGCTGCGCCCGCTGCGCCGAGTTTCAAGAAATATCGCCGAGTGACATCACGATGTTCTTCGGCCAGTCGAGTGCGGTCTTTCATGTCTGATCTCCCAGGCTCAATGCCGCTAAGGCATCGATCTTCGTGCGTTGTTGCGAGGCCCTTCGATACGGCCACTTCCGAGCATACTCCATGGCGGACGCCACGGCAATCAAGCGGCTCCGAACGAACCGAGAGGATACCGGCCAAATCGCTTAACGGCCTCGACCATGGCCACCAGGTTGCCGGGCTGGCACGACGAGTGAAAGCTGTTCGAGGAGGACACGATGTAGCCCCCGCCGGATCCCGCGTCCGCAATCGCCTGGCGGACCGCCTGCCGAACTTCCCCGGCGGTGCCGTGCGGCAGCAATTGCCCACAGTCGATGTTGCCCATCAGGCATACCTGTTCGCCGACGAGTTGCTTGACCTTCTTCAGTTCCATGCCGGCAAGCGGCTCGATCGGGTTCAGTGCATCGGGTCCGGCAGAGACGATCATGTCCAAAATCGAGTAGATATTGCCGTCCGTGTGCTTGACGCAGAAAGCCCCCTCGTCGTGGATCATGTCGATCATCTTCTTCAGCCGAGGCAGAATGAAATGGGCGAATATGGCAGGGCTCATCATCGGCCCGAGGTTACTGGCGTAGTCGTCGCCAAGGATGATCACCTCGGCACCGGTGTGGATCGCTCGGCGGACGATCGCCATGTTGCACTCGAGCACCTTGTCCATGGTCACCTCGACCGTATCGGGCTCGGCCAGGAAGTTCATCAGGATCGAGTCGATGCCCATTAAGTACGCCGACCACATGAACGCAGCCCGGTGGTGGAAACAGATCGCTCGTTTTCCTTTGTAACGCGAAACCAGATCCGGGAGAGGGCCCAGACGGTGCGGGGCATCGGGCGTGGGCGTCGTGTATGCCTTTGCATCGGCGAGTGTGCTGATGGGACCGCGAATCGGATGCGCGACAACCTCCGTATTTGCCATATAGGTGACGCCCCACTCGTCCACGTAGGAACCGTCGAGGTTCTCACTCACTTTCTCGAATCGCGCACCACAACCGACGCCGTCCATGTCCAGGCGGTCCATGCAATCCGCCACGTCGCGACACCCCGGTACGGCTCCGCGGGCGACCTTGTCGTCAATCACAAACTCGACGACCGGTACACGATCAGGCTGCTCCAATCGCAAAGCGGCGTGGACACGCTCGGTGGAATTCATCGTTTGCCCCCGTGTACTTTGCCCCCGGTGTACCGGATGAAAAAAAGAAAGGCAATCACTTGGGTTCGGTCAATGGGGACGGGCACATCATCAGCCAGACCGCAGAATCGGCAGTACGAGGCGAGCCACGGAGGGAAGTACCGTTGGTCATTCCCCGACAGCCCGGCCGCCCTGACCACCGCCGCCATTCGTCTTGTGCTCATGCCACCCTCCATCAACGCATTTCGGTATTATCCGCGATTAAGTTGCCATTATGGGAATATCCGCGATAATCGCAAGATAATTCTTGACCTTGGGGATCAAACGTGATAAACGGTCGGATAAGTTCTTATCCGCGATAATCGCGAAGAATTCAAAGTTACGTGATTGAAAATAGTGGGCACTTTCAATCAAGAGCGTGAGACAACCATGGCGGAGAATCGAACGACATTCGCGATCGAAACGTCTCGCCTCGTACGCTATCTACGATTACGCTCGTGTCTGCCACTGTTGATCCCTTTGGTCCTAACGGTGTGGATCGCGATCTCCGCGCCGAGGCTGACCGTCACGAATCCGTGGATGCTTTCGATCTTGGGGATTGGCGGGATTGGTGTTGCGTTTGCGGTTGTAGTCACTCCCATTCAAGTGCGGGCGATGAGCTACTGGATCGATGGCACGACTCTGCGAATTGATCAGGGAATCGTAGTTCGTAGATGCAAATCCATCCCACTGGATCGCGTTACGGACATCGAAATGGTCCAGGGCCCTCTAATGCGGGTCTGCGGAATATGGGCATTGCAGATTCAGACCGCTGGCAGCGCTCAGCAGGCACCGGAAGGCACGATCCGCGGTGTCTCTAATCCTGAATCCGTTCGTGATACAATTATGACCATCCGCGATCAGGCTGCCTCCAAGGCTGATGCAGCCACGTGATCAAACTCGCGAGGCGAAAGAACGGCCACCACTTGGAACGCGGACGCGTCACGTAGTCGGGTGGCGAGGGCTCGTTGCCGAGCCCCAGCCCCCTAAGAACCGGACATGACAGTTTCCTGTCTTGACGGCTCAAGCTCCCAGTAAGACTCTCCCCTGCCGGGGATCATCCGGTTGTGTCGCGTGAATGCAGTTGGCGGTGACAATTCGGATGCAGGAGTTCCAAGTTGTCCACCAAGTCCGACCCGCCGTGGCAGCGGTACCGTACGTGATGTACCTTCCAACTTCGACGCAGGTCGAGCTTCTGACTGCACCTCGGACAGACTCCCTTCTGAAGCCCCCATAACGTACGTGGCTTCCCGCGCAGATGCCGTTTCAATTTGCGGTCCAGTCGCGCCTCGAAATACATCTCCTGCTCGGGATCGTCAGGGTTCGCGTCCTGCCGAATCTTCCTTGCGTGTCTGACGATCGACGCGCCGTTCGTCGGTTCAGTCGAGCGTCAATTGCTTGTCCAAGTAGTCGATGTGCAGGACCCGCTTTTCAAGCAGTCCTGTTCCCAGCAACGGCAGCTTGCCATCGTTCGCAACCACTTGAAGCGGGGCCAGGTTCCCAAACCAATGGACATAGCAGATGAATGTCTCCAACGTGACTCGCCTGCCATCGGCCAAGATTGCCTCGGTTTCCACCAAAGATTCGAGTTCAAGTTCTTCGATTAACCGTTTTGGGAACACCAGATGTCCGTCGAATGCCGTATCAATCCACGCCGTGACACTCGCTTCCTGAGAGTCTAACGCTCTCCGCACCGGAACATCAATGAGGGCGCGATTTCGCTCGTCGACTATTCCAATCAAGACGCAAAGCCTCCAATATGGAATGCGGCTTCATGGCCGACACGAATGACGAATGATTTGCGATCCGGATACGCGTTCTTGGCCGCCATAGCCGCATCAATGAATTGGTCGCCCAGAAAAAAGGACTCCGAGACCGGCTCGATCGCCACGAACTGGTCGCGATGCTTCGCTTCCAGTTCCGCCTTCAGCCGCAATTCGTAGATGCGCTTGGCCTGCTCCGCAATTGACATGGGCACTCCTATCACGTTAGTGTACCAGGACGCGATGGCATTCCGTCCTACGATTGCCGGCCGGGTAGCTTCATGCTGTCCGCTTGCCTTAGCCGTCCAGCACCCAGCCTTTGCGATACTCGCGACGGATGTACTTGTCCGCCTCCGGACACCCGACGGCCTTGAGGGCCTTCGCGTCCCATTCGAGCTTCTGGCCAACTCGATAGGCGACGTTGCCCAACAGGTTGTTCTCGATCAATTCGCCCGAGTAGTCGAAGTTGCACGTGGTGGGTTCGCCGGTCTTGCAGGCGTGAATCCACTCCTTGTGATGACCAAGCGAAGGCGGGATCCATGGCTCGGGCCGCTGGAAGTCGCGGAACTTGTCCTCGGGCAGCAAGATGTGTTTCCCGTAATCGGCCACCAACATGCCTTCTTCGCCAATGAACAAGACGCCCAGGCCCCATTTGCTCAGATCGAGACCCTCGGGCGAAGGCGGACGCTGGATACCATCGTACCAGGCCAGTTTCACCGGCGGCATGTCGCCGCGTGCCGGGTGGTCCCACTTGAGTTTCAACCAACTCGGGTTGGTGTACGGGTTGGGTTCCGAAGGATTCCCCTCGGCTTCGCAGGTTAACGGGGCTCGCAGCTTGAGCGCCCAGAAGGCCAAATCAATCACATGGCTGCCCATGTCGCCCAGGGTGCCGTTCCCGTAGTCCCAGTAGCGGTTCCAGGTCAGGTTGCCGGGCATCAACTTCGAGTTGTATGGCCGGAACGGGGCCGGGCCCAGCCACAGATCCCAGTGCAAGTATTCCGGTACGGGCTGTTCGCCTTCGGGTAGTCCGCCACCCGGGCCGATTCGGCCGCACCAGGCGTGTGCTTCGTGCACTGGACCGATGGCTCCGGACTGGACCAGTTCGACCACTCGTCGGTAGTTGGCCCCTGCATGAATCTGCGTGCCCATTTGCGTCGCAATCTTGTCTCGATTCTCTACGTACTTCGCCTGAACGACGCTCGCTTCATAGACCGAATGGCCCAGCGGTTTCTCGCTGTACACGCTCAGGCCGCGGTTCATTGCCCAGACGTTGCAGAAAGCGTGCAAATGGTCGGTCGTACTGACAACGACCGCGTCCAAGTCCTTCTGATCGACTATCTCTCGCCAATCAATATAGGTCTTGGCCTTGGGGAACCGTTCCGACGCTTTGCCCAGACGATTCTCGTCAACGTCACACAGCGCGGCGATGTTCTCGCTGGCCACGCTGTTCATGTTGGAACCGCCGCGTCCGGCAACACCGATGATGCCGATGTTCAGTTTCTCGTTGGGCGAGTCTTGTTGGGCGCGCGATGTGCCCGCTGCGACCCAGTAGCCGACGCCGGCCAGCGCAGATTGCTTTAGAAACGTTCGACGGGTGGCGTTGTGATTCATCGGTCGTCTCCTCCAAAATTACGTAGGGAAGGTTGTGCGAGCAATGTCGTCAGGCGAAGCCTGACGCGCGTTTTGGACTCTCGCGGCGGTGCTACTGGCGCAACACCGGCGCATCGGGACCGGGCATGTCGTCGGGGACTTTCTGGGTGACCTTGCCGGTGGCCGCCCATTCGGTTCCTCGTAGGAATGTGGCGATGAAGGCTACGCTGCGGCACTGTTGGCCGGCGTGTCCCAGCGCGGTGTGGAAGACACGCCCCTCGCTGAAGCTGATCGTCATGAGCATCGGTTCGTGTTCTCCGCTGCCGCGTTTCTCTTTGTCGGAAAACGCAGTAGCCAGAATCTTGACATTCTTGGCAGGCCCACGGAGCCAGCTATACAACTCGTCGCTGTAGTGCATGAACACCGACGGCAAACCCTTGGTGATCGGGTGGTCCGCGTCGCGTACGACGATCTGGAAATCGTGGCGAGGCCCGTGCCCGCCGCCCCGGCCGGGTGAGTTATCAAGCACAGCCTTGCCGTCTTGCCAACGAAGATACGGGCCACTCTTCTCATTGCGGCCGCCCCAGCCGCCGATCGCGATCATCTCGTTGTATTCTTTCCACTGGGGAAAGGCATTATTGGCCGCGTGATAGATGACCAGACCACCGCCAGCGGAAACGTAGTCGACCAACGCCTGCTTGGTCTCGTCCGGCCACTCGTCGCCGGTATAGTTGCTGACCACGACGTCGTAGCCGGCAAACTTGGGCTTGAAGCCACTCATGTCGCTCTTCTTAGGTGGCGAAGTAGCCACGTCGACCGCGAACAGCTCTGTCTCCTCCAGAAGCTGTTTCAACACGGGTGTCGTCTCTTGCCAGTTGTGATTGTTTTGCCCGTCCACGATCAGGGCCTTCATTGGTGGGGCGGCCGATACGACGATCCCCAGGGAAGCACAAACGGCGAGTACGGAAAATGCTGCCAGCCAGCGTCTCCATGTCATGAAACGTTTCCTTTCTTTCTTTTTGCGATTGGCGATTGTCTCGTTTCAGAGAATCATGATAGGGTCCAATTTGCCAGTCTAACACCGAGTCACACCGATGGAAACAGATCGGACGACTTAAGCACCCGCTCACAATGATTTTGGCTGTATCCGTTTAACCCGAAGCCGGAGGCGATGGTGGGCAATGGGATGGATCGTCCACACGTAGCGCCCGCCATCGCCTCCGGCTTCGGGTTAAACGAACAGGGCGTCTCGATAGTGCGAGGACAATTGTGAGCGGGTACTTACTTCAGCTCCTTAATACGCACGTTGCGGTACGACACCTTCTTGGCCTCGTCCTGGAAGCCGATGTGACCCTCCAGTGGCCGATCCTTGATCGCGGATTTGTCCAGTTCCAAGTCGATAATCTGCTCGCCGTTCAGTTCGACCTTCAACAGGTTCCCCTGGCAGGTGATGATGTACCGGTTCCATTCGCCGGCCGGCTTGGCCATGTTCTTCGAGGGCGCGGCCGTACCAATCACGCCGCCACAGTCATGATTGCCGGGGTTCGGTTTGCCGTGTGTGTCCAGAATCTGCACCTCGAAGCCGGTCTTGACTTGGCTCTTCGGATCTCCGACTCGGCAGAATACCCCGGAGTTGCCCTTCGGGCCGATCTTGAATTCCAGGTCCAGGACGAAGTCCTTGTATTTGCGGGCAGTCGTCAGGTAGGCGTCGTAACGTTGCCAGCCATGTTCGCCCTCCCGCGGATGTAAGGTGACAATGCCGTCTTCCTCGACGATCCAGTTGCCGGTTGTATTCCAGCCTGTCAGGGTCTTCCCATCAAACAACGGAACAAATCCATCGTTCGCGTCGTCGGCGTCCGCCGCGTGCAAGCCGCCTGCGGCTAGCAGGATCCACAAGACTCCGGTGATTTTTGTTGTTCTGGCCATCGTTCTTTTTCCTTTCTCTCGAGGTTTCCAATCACTCTGGTCGTTAACAAGTTGCGTCACACCTATTGTGGCCTTCTTTGGAGCCGACGGGAAGATTAGGAGTGATCGTGATGATGAAAATAGCTGTCCCACGTCCGGTCGAGTGAACGTAGGGCCTCGGTCATGGGCGTGGCCCGCCAATGGCCATCGGCCGTTTCGGTAGCGCAGCCGAAACGATCCAGTTTGACCAGCGCATCGTGGACTTCGAAGTCAACGTCGCTGTCCAGGGTCTTGCTCAAGTACGCTTCAGCCTCGTGGTCCAGTCGACTCGCAGTCCATCCTTCCTCGCCAGCGTTCCAAAGAAGCAGGGCATATCCCAAGATAGCCTCTTGAAACTCCTGTTCCTCTGCCTCGTCAAGCACGCGGAAAATCACACCGGCATTATTGTCCAGATTCTGATAGTAGAGACTCTGGGTCAGGCTCAGTTGGTATTTCTCTTTGGTCCGCAGATAGCCCAGAAACGACTTCACGCCGTACCCAATGGTTCCCCCAATCAGCCCCAAGATGGCCAGAATCCCATACACGCCTGCGGCGGCCAGCAACACCACTTTTGTGACGATTTTGAAAATGGCGATCGCGATGCCTGTTAAGGTCGGCAGAATGATCCTCCCCCGATCCAGAAGCGTCATTGCAAAGCGCGTTCCCGGAAGCAGCATGTCCAGGTCCTGCTTCGGGATGTTCTTAAACACTTTGATGTGAACAGGCGTAACGTCGTTTACCGCATGCTGGTCTTCGTCCTTCCGTAGACGAAATATCACTACCAAGCGTTGATACAGAGGTACGTCTGTTTCTTCTTCACGATAGTACGTCCGCCACGATCGACGTGTCCGCTGTTCGACCGCCTCGCCTCGAACGTACACCTCCAGCCGGTCAAAGACCTCGAAATCGACCCGCAGGCGAACGCCCCAGTCGCTGGCTACATCGACGGCCTGATTGATCTCGTCACGGGATAACGGTCGGTAATTGGCTCGTTGAAGAAGGTCGGCGAACTTGTCGAACAGCACGGGAACGCAGCGTTGTCGTTCTTCGTCGTCCAACTTCCGCAACTCCCGCGTGACGCAATCCGGATTGAACGGCGCGTACAGATCCTTCAGAGCCTCGAGATGAGCGTGGTACTCGTAGTGGATGGTTGCGGCCAACAGCGTGCAGAGTTGCTCGAAGTAATCAGGCTCCTCGTCAGGCAACGGCGTATCGTCGATCAGCAGTCGGACCAATTCGGCTTTTCGCAGAGGGATAAAATGCTCTCGACGTGGGCACTCCGGGGCCGGCGCAGCCGAGTCCGCCGCTTCTGCAGCCTCGCCTGGAACCTCTCGTGTGTCGTCTCGATCGGTTTCGCTCACTGCGCGACAATCTCCATTCGCTATTGCGGAACCACCGTGGACTTTCTTTCGTCGGTCACTGAGCGTACCACCCCCAGACGCGTGCGGCAAGCTTCAGAGCCCGAACGGGGTGCTGTGCAAACCGCGGAGCGAGCCGGTGGTTGCTCACTTCGGCTGCAAGACGGTAGACTTAGAAACGGCTCTGAAATGCACCCGGTATTTGCGGTGAAGGGACATCTCCGTTTAACCCGAAGCCGAAGGCGATGGCGGGCGCTACGAGTGGACCGTCCATTCCGCTGCGCGCCATCGCCTTCGGCTTCGGGTTAAACGGCGGTTTTTACTTCGGCGCCGCTCCTCGAAGAATAGACGAAAAGACAAGGGAATTGAAATGGAAGCAGACAAGAAGACAGTGAGAACCAGCAAGGGATTGAATGAATACACGTGCGTGGGTTGTCCATTGACTCGCAATCGAACCGCCTGGTGCTTTCGCCTTTGCGATCCGGATGTGGAAGGAAATGGTCGCTGCGGCCGAATTGCTCCGCACAGCCTGAAGGGCAGAACTCAGTTGAGCATCGAGAACTACGAGAAGAAGCAGCTCGAAGCCCATTATGAGAAACTAGAACGTCTGTATCTCACTGCCCCGTACAACGAATACTGGGACCCTGGCGTTAGGATTTCGCAAGGTGAAGCAGAGATCCTGATTCCGATACAAGAGAAGTTCCTCGACGCGGCTGGTGCCGTTCACGCCTCGATCTGCTTCACTGCGATGGTCGATTCTGCGGTTCTGGCCATCAACTCGATGGTCGAGAGTGCTCTTGTGGTGGCGGTCAACTTTGACACCCATCTCGCTCGCCCCGTTGGCAACGGCGAACTCATCGCCAGAAGTCGCTTCGTGGGCATGTCCGGCAATCACTATCTGGCCGAATCGGTACTGACGGATTCAGAAGGCCAGGAAATCGGCAACGGAAACGGTGCATTCACCGAAAGCGATGCCGCCTTGTCCTCTGACACTGAACCCGACACCTGACACCCCTCTTCCCCTTCCCCGTCATGTCAACTGCCGCACAAGGCAGCAGGGGGCCGGCGAACATCTCCTTCTCCGCATCAGCGTCATCCCCTTCCTTGTGAGGTTACCAGCGGACGAACGGAAATGTCAAATGGGAACGAAGTCCAGGCAAAAAGAAATCCGGTTTCTTCGCGGCATAGTTGAGAAATGCAAAGGGAATTGCCCATAATCTCTTGGTGCGCCAAGTCTTCACGGCCTACTGCCCAGTACTCAGTACTCAGATCCCGGTGGGCCGCGAAGACTTGGCCCACGCTACAAGTTACGCGCCGAACGAATGCATCCGATTCCTTCGCCGACAGGAGAGACGAACGATGGCCAAGTCAAAGTATCTGGTGACCGTAACCTGCCTGCTCGGTGGCTTGCTGTTCTGCGGCACCACGAGCACGGCCGGCGACGATGGCGCGGGACAAATCATCGGTCTGTGCTACCGGGATGGGTCTAAGGGGATCGTTTTCGAAGAGATTCTCAAGACCGAAGGGCTCCCATACGTCAGACTTCGTGATCTCAGCGGACTTGGGAAGCTTGGTCTGAAGGGACTGGTTCTTGGAGAAGGTTTCGATTCTTCGAGTGAGGAGATCAAGAGCTTTGTGGAGAACGGAGGAGTGCTCCTGTGCTCGCAACCTGCCGGAGAACTCGCCGAGGCGCTGGGGCTGAAAGAGATCGGGGTGCAGAACGACGGCTATTTGGCCGCCAGGGGAAAGAGCGCCGCGCTCATCTCCTATGACGGCCGTTTTCAGCTCTTCGGCCAATCAAAGCAATATCGGGGCGGCGAGAACTTGGCGTGGCTCAGCCCGGACGACGAGTTCGGAGGCGTTATCCGAGTCCAACGTGGCTCTGGAACGGCGTTCGTTGTCGCATTCGACCTGGCGACGACTTTTCTAACGATCCAGCAGCCGGAAGCCGAGTGTGGAAAGCACATAGACGCATCGAACGTCGAGTACGATTTTGGCGATGTCCCGCAACTGGACCTGATACGCAGACTGCTCGTTGGTCTGCTGCTGGAGAATATCGATGTACCGGTCTTGCGGAAGTGGTACTTTCCTTCGCAGTACAAGGCCCTTTTGGTCGTGTTAGGAGACCAGGATGGTGCCGACTTCGAGCAACTGACGGTGGTTCGCAACCTGATCAAGGAACTCGAAGCACCGTACACGCTTTACATTCTGCAAGGCGGACGCCCGGTTACAACAGAGCAGTTCAATGCTCTGGCCGAGGCGGGGATGGACTTCGCCCTGCACCCCAACTTCTTCAAATCCGGCGGCATCAAGTTCGAGGAGGAAGAACTGGTCGCACAGCTCAAGAGAGCGGAGGCCGACATCGGGGCTCCCATCACCGGCGAGCGGCCTCACAGCGGTCGATGGGACTCGATCCGCGAGTTGCCAGTGTGGGCCGAGAAGGCTGGATTGCAGTACGACTCGGTTTTGGGGCAGAAGTGGTGGGAGGACAAGTTGGCGAAGGACGGCTACTGGGTGGGAACGGGGCTGCCGTACCGCTTCATCGACCCCGAAGATTACAGGCCCATGGACGTGCTGGAGATTCCCGTGTTCAGCGGCGATAACCGAGAGTTCTGGGGGCCCAAGGAGTACAACGTCCGCTACAAGACGGGTGCCCACAAGACCTTTCTCGCAGGACGTGGCCTCACCCAGGCCGAGGCCTTCGAGTCGTGGAAGCCCTTCTTGGACCAGGCGATTGAGAAGTACCCTACGGCTTATGGCTACAACTGGCATCCGGTCTACCTGGCCGCGAAAGAACTCAACTTAGCGGAGCGTTTTTACCGAACGGATTCACACTTCAGAAAGTGCATCAGCCACGCCAAGAGTCGCGGCGTTGGCTTGATGGGCACGAACGCTCTGAATGATTTCTGGAGAGCGAGGGACAAGGTCTCGTTCAAAGACATCCGTTGGAGTCCCGAATCCGCGACCGCTCAATACACTGTTTCAAGCAGCGTGAAACTGAATTCGCTGACGCTGATCGCGCCGCTGATGTTCAATGGCCGGAAGGCACGCGTCTCGACCGGCGGCAGTCCAAAAGATTGCGTAGAGGCCAATGTCTTGGGAGGACAGCACGCCATGTTTGCAGTCGATGTTGGCAGTGAGGAGCTCCTGATAACGGTCAAATATGACTGACCGACCGGGGCTCTGATGTCCGGTCGGCTTCCGGACGGCGACCTGGATGCACGAGATGGAGTTGGTGACGCCAAGACAGAAGGAACCCTGTGATGTCGTCTCGCTTGCTGTCGTTTTCGCTCGCGATTGTCCTGGTCGGCCTGGTGGGTCGCTCGACAGGCGCCGACGAACCGCGACGAGTTCCGTCGGCCCCCGAAGGCTTTCATGACGACTGGAAAGTGAAGACTCTCGCCGAGGGAGTCGTTTTCAAGAAACGATATTTCGACGGGCCCCGGTTTGATTCCCAGCAGCGCATTTGCGTTCTTGACGTCGATTTGAACCATTCCAAGGTCTCGATCAGGCCGTTACTGATCTCCAAGCCGGGCCACGCCGAACGAACCAGCGAGCTGGCCGCCAAGGCAGGTGCCATTGCAGCCGTGAATCACTGGCTGTACAGCAGCTCGAGGCCACGCATCATGGTGGATCTGCTGAAAATCGACGGAAAGGTGATTCACCGCCAAGCAGATTGGGGTACGGGTGCTACCTATGCTTTTGGAGTGACACCGAAGAACAAAGCCCTCATCCAGCGAGTCCCACCCGATAGCACTTGGCCTGAAGTGACGCAAGCCAGCGTGGGCTACGGACTGGTTCTACTCGACGGGGCTCTCAGCAACGTGTACCAGCAGGAAAAGTTCAACTTCGGAACCGCGGCGCTGTTTCAAGGGCGTCGTGCGCCTAGAACCGGAGTCTGCATCACGGCGCGGAATCGCGTCTTGTTCATTGCTGGCGACGGGCGCAGCAGTTCGGCGGCCGGATTGTCACTCGAAGAACTGGGAAAGCTCATGCTCTGGCTGGGAGGCCAGGATGGCGTGAATCTCGACGGCGGCGGGTCGACCACAATGTGGATAAGAGAAAAAGGGCAAGACCGGGGACATGTCGTCAATCAGCCGTCCGACGGAAGTGAGCGCCCCGTGATCACCGCGTGGGGCGTGTTTTCGCAGGACGCTATGGAGGACAAGCTGCAACCATAGACCACATCCTTCAGCTCAGAAGGAAAGGCCAATGAACGAGAAGAAACCGCATAGAACGGTCTCCCGCCGAGAGCTCTTGCAGATGGGCGGACGGGCGGCGTTGGGCGCCGGTCTTTCCCATTGGATTGGTGGCGGCGGGTCGGCAGCAGCGCCGCGGGACGACCCCAGGAAACAGGAATGGTTGAAGTCGATGACCGATCCGTTTCGCGAACAACTTCTCGCAGCCCGCAAGGACCTGCCGGCGCGAGTGAAGGCATGTGCCGAGCCGCTGCGAGACGAACCGGCCTTTGACCCCGACGACATCGCCCGGCGAGCCGCACAAATCCACTTGCCGGATGGAACGCGTTTCGAACACGCGATGCTCGAGCGCGTGGTGCGAATCGGCTTGGCGCACATTGATGCGACCTTTCAAGGCGACCATCCCAAGTACGGTATTGAAAAGTACATGTGGGCCAAGTGCGATGGATTTCCGCCGATCATCATTTCCGCGGTCGATGCGCTTTCGCTTTGGGGGAACATCGAGCGAGCCAAGCAGCTCATGTCTTATTGGGTGCAGACCTTCATCTACCGCGACGGTAGCATTCAGTTTCAAGGGCCTTCGCTGAGCGAATATGGTCAATTGCTCACCACCGTACGAAGCCTGGTCGAGCGCGGGGCCGGACACGAGTGGCTTGATCGGCATCGGCGGATTCTCGATACCATGGCCGGTTATATCGTGGGACTGGCGACGGCCGCTGGAAAAGTCACCTTGCTTGCTGGCGTGCCGGAGGACGATCGGCGCCACGATCCGGCGACGTATTTCCACAACAACGCTTGGGTCGTCCGCGGACTCAGAGATTGGGGAAAACTGAGTTCAGCGGCTGAAGCGAAGAGACTTAACCGTCTGGCCGATGAACTCCACGATCAACTGCTTCAGGCTATTCGTGACGTTTGGCCGGATGATCCGAACGACTGGTGGTTGCCGCCAACCGTAGAGACCAGCCTGCCGAAAGGCGGCAAAATAGAACGCCCCGCCTACGTCACCGAAAGCGTGATCAGCAGCTACACCAATTACCGCTACTGGCCGGAACTGCTATCGAGCGGCGTCCTGCCCCGATCGCTTGCCGAGCGAATCGTCTTTGCGCGGCTGAACGGCGGTGGCCAATTCCTCGGCATGACCCGGTACCGGGGCTTCCTGGACGATTGGCCGCTGTACAACTGGCTTGACGGTCTGTGGCAGCTCGGCCGTTACGATGATTTCCGTCTGAGTCTGTGGGGACACATTTATTACAGTCAGGCCGAAGGTCATCTGACCGCCTACGAAGGCGTGCACTTCCCGCCGGGCCGCAAAGCGAGTCCTTACTGCCTTCCCTGCCAACTGGTCGCCGTGCGCGCCGCGGCTAAACTTGCGTTGGCATAATCCGCCTGTTCCGGAGGCCAGATGAATCCCAAGAGAACCCTTTGAAGAGTCCCGACGGTGGCGGCGTCCGCCCGTGTTCCGTAGAATGAGATGGTCAAGGGAACGATCCCGTCAAGTGAACTGAGGGGAAGAGGTTATGCCTTTGCTCGATCATTTCCACCCGCCGCTGCACGGTCCGCGCCGCTGGGAAGGGTTCCACCACGCCTGGGCCACTTTCATCGCGCAGCAGCTCAACCAAGAGACATTGCCGCCGGACTATTTTGCGGAGTCGGAGATAAGCGTCGGTCCGGAATTGGAGATCGACGTCGCGGCGATGGAATTGACGTCTCCGGGCACCGAAGCGTCAACGGCCACGGCGGTCTGGTCACCCGCGCGTCCGAAGATCGCGGCAAAGGTAGACTTTGCTCACCTGGACACTTGCGAAGTTCGCGTCTATCAGGACTTGGGCGGTGCCGAGTTGCGGGCCGCCATCGAGTTGATCAGCCCAGCCAACAAAGATCGGGCGGCAAGTCGGCGGACGTTTGCCGCGAAGTGTGCGGGCTATCTCAAACACGGGATCGGGTTGGTGATCATCGACGTCGTGACGTCGCGTGCCGCAAACCTTCACGAAGAGTTGTTCGACGTCCTGGAGGTCGATGGCGACCCGCACGCATGGACGTCGTCGACAGGTCTGTACGTAGTCGCCTACCGCGCCGTGACACTCCGCGACAGTCCGCGTGTGGAGGTATGGCCAGAGGCGTTGGCCTTGAACGACTCGCTGCCGGTCGTCCCGCTATGGTTGTCCGTCGACCTCAGCGTTCCGCTACGGCTGGAAGCGAGCTACTTAGAGACCTGCCGGTCACTGCGAATCTCGGCCTGAACGCGTTCGTAGTAGCGTCCATCATCGATAGCAACCGGTTTCTCGATTGCCGCGAGGAGCTTCGTACCTCTACTGACTTGAAAGGAATAGAGCGATGGCTATCGCTAATTCTCCTCCGTCGAAGTCGAGCTGGCGATTTCTCGTCATCGGGCTGATGCTGATCCCTTCTTTTTCCACTGCACTTGCGGCCGAGGAGGAGTCGCGGAATGGCGAAGGTGAAGTCCATGTCTTCGACAAGGATGTATTCGAGGATTGGGGGCATTGGGAAGAGAAAGCGGTCGAAACGCCGTATTATCCGGAGGGGGACGTTTTCGCGTATCATGCTTACCTGACCGACGTGAAGCGAGTTGTCGGGACTAAAGCTCAGGAGGACTGCCTTCCGCTTCCCGATTCATTGATTATCTCGCCGGGCGAGTATCAGTTCCGCGACCAGGCTTTTGCGCTTCAAGAGGAGGGGCTGTACCGGTTTATCGAGGTTGGCGAAGAACAACAGCAACGAATCGTTTACCAGGCGGATTTGCACGCATTACTGTCGGGCATCGCGTGGATTGTTTCGCATGGGAACTCCGATCACGGAAAGTCGCACGAAGTGCTGGCCGAAGAGGCCAAGACCAGGAAGATCTTCATCACTTGCGGCCCCGTTTCCGGCTGGGCATCGCGCATTCTGGGCGACCACGGCATTCGGGCGCGTTCAGCGACAAGCCTCACGCTCGGCCACTGGAATACGTACGATAACGGCCATGCGATGATCGAGGTCTATCGAAAGGACCTTCGCAAGTGGGTCCTTTACGACGTCGACGGCAATTGCTTTTTCACGTGGCGAGAGACGCCGCTGTCGTTGGTCGAGTTTGCTTATGCCGTGATGAGTGACAAGCCGTACGAGATCAACAAGCTTGCGAACGACACGCGTTTGGACGTCTCGAATTTCAAGGGTAACGATGGCAAGGCGGACTACGCATTCTTTTGTGAGAGGATGAACGCAGCGGTTCGGCAGTGGTACCGGCGGATTGTGCAAGTACCGATGCTTCACGACGCGAAGCTCGGCAGGTGTTTCTTTGACGCCGCGAATCGGCAGCGGATTGAAAGCTACAACAAGTCCTTCAAGTACCTGGAGAAAGGCGAGTTCCGGCGGACCTTTTATGGAGAGGTGCCGGATGGAGAGTGATTTCCTCGCACGGGTCGTTTAACCCGTAGCCGGAGGCGCAGGCGGCTAGCAGTATGGGGCGTCCAATCGCCTGCGCCTCCGGCTGCGGGTTAAACGAGGAAACGCGCGACAAGCGGAATGCAGATGATAAGGAGCCAGCAATGAGCAAACGAATTGATCGGCGGCAGTGTCTTCGCAAAGGGGCGGCGGGCGTGTTTGCGGGCGCAGCGCTCGTTGCCGGTGCGTCCGGACTGCCGGCAGCGGAAGAATCGCCGAAGCCGGTGCGGATCGCCGTGATCGGGCTGGGCGGCCGCGGCAGTTATCTTCTTCGGTGTCTTCTCTCGCATCATCCCGGCGTGAGCGTCCCGGCCTTGTGCGAGTTGCAGCCCGATCGGCTTGAGGCGGGCATCGCCATGGTCAAGAAGATCAAAGGCACCACTCCTGTCGGCTACTGCAAAGGAGAATTCGAGTACCGCAACATGCTCGAGCGCGACGACGTGGACGGTGTCCTGGTGGCCACGGGCGTCCAGAAGTTCGGCCGGATCGCCACCGATGTCATGAAGGCCGGCAAACACGTGGGTACCGAAGTGACCGGGCCGCATACGCTGGAGGACTGCTGGGCCATCGTCGAGGAGCACGAACGTTCCGGCAAGCACTACATGCTGCTGGAACAGTGCTGCTACGGAGACGTCAATTTGATGATCCTCAACATGGTCAAGCAGGGTCTTTTCGGCGAGACGTATTACGCCACGTGCAGCTACGTGCACGACGTCAAGACAGGCGGATCGGGCAAGAGCCGACTCGTCAATTCCGATCAGACGCTCAGTTGGCGAGGTCGCTTGGTGGCCGAAGGACGCGGCAGTTCCTATCCGGCCCACGGTATCGCACCGGTCGCCAAGTGGCTGGGGATCAACGACGGCGACCGCTTCGAACACTGCATCGCCATGATGAGTGACCCGCGGGAGATTCACGCTCAAGTGGTCGAACAGTTCGGCCCCGACAGCGAAGCGGCGAAGATCAAGTTCCACACGGGCGATTTCCACACCACCTTGATCAAGACCGCCAAAGGAAAAATGATCCGGCTGGACTACAGCCTTTCGAACACCCGGCCCTACTCACGCTACTATCTACTGCAAGGAATGAACGGCTGCTACGATTCGCGCACCGGGCTGTTCCTCAAGGGAGCCAGCAGCGAGCGACACCCTGGATACGGCGCGTGGGACCCGGTCGAGGAGTTTTTCGAGAAGTACCGCCATCCCTTCTGGCGTAAGGATGAGAAAACGGCCCTGGCAACGGGTGGACACGGTGGCATGGACTACTTCTGCATTCGCGATTTCGTCGCCATGTGCCGCCACGGCCAGGCACCCTGGTCCGATTGCTACGACGCCGCGGCCTGGAACGCGCTGAATCACTGCTCCGAGCAGTCCATCGATCGCCAGGGTGCACCCGTCGAGATCCCTGATTTCACCAAGGGTAAGTGGAAAGATCCAAACTGGCGCAAGGATCGCCCGAGCCCGGCTTCCGTGATTCCAACTTGACGACATACGAGGAACGAAAGGAACTATCTGATGTCGATGCGATTGCTGTTGTTTAGCTCTGCGATTGTCATGGGCTGCCCGGTGTGCCGTCAGGCATGTGCTGAGGAGTCAAAGGCGAGCCGTTATCTCGAACCGGTGATCGGATGCCTTGACACGCTGATCGAGGACTGCACGGACACTTACGGTTCGGAGCACAGTCCGATGTTCTGCTCGTTGGTCGACTTGAAGACGCATCGCATCCCGGCGAAGGCGCCGCCATTGATGCGCGAGCAGCGAAAATCCGATCGTGCCTTCCCTGGCGGCAACTTACAACACGACATGTTCACGCTGCTGGCTATGTACCACGCAAGTCGCTTGACGGGCGACGAACGCTACGCGAAGGCCGCCGACGCCTACCTGGAGTTCTTCCTTCGTCGCGCGGCGTCGGTGGGCAACGGCCTGTTTCCCTGCGGCGAACACGCCTACTGGGACTTCCTCAAAGAAACGTGCACCTACCCTACGCACGAAGATCTGGCATTTGTCCCTGGACAGTTTCTCGATAGGCTCTGGGAGGTCAATCCGAAAGCCACGGAGAAACACATTCGCCAACTGATGATGCACTTCCTGGAAGGAGACCAGTGGGTCTGGAACCGCCACGCCTCGATCATCTCGAACAAGCGGCCCACTCGACCGGCGCCATTCCCTCGGCACGCCGGCTTCTATATCTACCAATGGGCCTTCCTTTACAGCAAGACCCATGATCCCGAGTTGCTGGAACTGGCCAAGAAGACGACCGACGCCAATAAGACGGTCTCCAAGGCGAACCTCAGCGTCATCAGTCTCGGACTTTCGTTGCTGCGGGCGAATGAGGAATTGTTGGGCGACGAAGCCATCGCCGATTGGAACAAGTTCGGTCGCCAGTGCTTGGGCCCGGTCATCGAGGCCACCAAAGACGAACCCAAGCAGGGACGCATCCTGATGTTTGTGCCCCATGGTCAAGAGCCGCAGCCAAACCGCACATACGGGTTCTGGGACAAGGTGTACGAGGGCAGCGGCGGATATGCCTTTGTCGGTGCCGAGAAACTGTCGCTCATGTGCCTGTGCGCCCATCGGCTGACCGGAAGCCGGGAGCATCTCGAATATGCAGAAGATGTTTGCGACCACTATCTGACATTGACCCGCCCGCCGAAGGAACCCATCACGCCGGGCAAGTTCGGCGGCTTGATTGCCCTTTCATTGGATTTGTACGACCTGACCGGCAACGAGAAGTATTTGAAGTTCGCCTGCCAAAACGCAGATTGGGCCATCGACGAACTGTATTCCAACGGCCTGTTCCGGGCAGCTACAGGCAAAGACTACTACGAAGCCGCCAACGGCGTCGGCCCCCTGCTAATCGAACTCATACGCCTGCACTTAGTGCTCAGCGACAACGACTATCCGCTGCCCCGATATTACGCCGAAACCTGAGGGGCGGCGATCCGTGCATGATAAGCCTATCACCTGGTCAAATGCAGTCGACTCAATTCCTATACCGTAATCTCACCGCCCAGACCCCGAGGCCATGATCAGCTGGCAGGAAATCGTTCGATCGCTATCCTCATGTTGTGGCACGGTCTCCCGACCGTGCCACCGGCCCGACCGCAGGTCTCCGGTCTCCAATACGCACTCGTCATGGAACGCATCCACTTTTGTTCCGACGCAACGGATTGTCTTTGTCACGTACAGCGTAGTTGAATGGCTGGCATTCTTCGCGTTGGAGGCGACGTGTCGGATCGTCACCAACAGGTATGCAAAACGTTAAACGGCACTCGTCGTGAAGGAGGAGACCTTCGGTCGATGAAGTGGCACGGTCGGGAGACCGTGCCACAACCATGTGGAAACATTGGCGCACGCGGAGCAGATGTTAGGATGGGCGCTTCGGCTCTGACATCCCAGAAACAGGACGGAACGGTATGATGACCGACCAGCGAGTGATCGACAAAGTACGGGCCGCTTGCGACGGCTTACAGAGTCACGGGAAGCTGTTGTCAAAGGAACGTTTGCAGTCCTTCCTGGGAGCCTTTCAGAGCCGTTTCGGCCCGGAACGGCTGAGAAGTCTGGACGGCGAGGCCCTTCTGGAAACAGTGCACAACCATAGCAACCGAGACAGCCTGGTTTATTGGCTGGAGTTCAAGAACGACGAGGAATTCCCGACACCGCGATTCGGTAGCATCGCCGGTGGCAGCGCCCTGAAGTTCATTATTTATCGCCGAAAGGAAACTGGCGAATGGATGACTGGTTCACCCACCAAACAGCGTCCGATTCCTGTCAGCGAAGCGATCGATTATGCCAGAAAGCATCGGGATCAGCTTGTCAAAGGTGTGGAAGTCCTGGAACAGTTCCCCAGCAGCGCGATCGAGAGGGACTATGAGCGTCTCGAACGCCAACTTCATGAGATCGCCCCAGACGTGAGTCCCCTGGCGTGGGGACACAAGTACTTCAGTTTGCTGTTCCCCGACATACTCGACGATTTCCATAGCCCGGTCTATCAGCGTTTCCACATCATCAAATTGCTGCAGCTTCCACCACCGGGAGAAGGCCGGTATTGCGGGGCGATTCATTTCGTGGAACTGGCCCAACAGCTTGACATTCCTTTGGTTTGGCTGACCACAACGCTAAATCACTGTAATGCGCACTCGCCATATCGATACTGGCGCGTCGGCACCGGCGATGACAGTGAGAGGCGGGCGCCGTGGGCATTGATGCGCGACAACAACTGCGCTGCCATCGGCTGGGAGCGGCTTGGTGACTTGACCGGTATCTGCGACGAGCAAAAACGAGATGCCGTGCGGATATTGAAAGGCTTAGTTGCACGTCACTATCCGAGCGACCCGCAACGAATCGGAGGCCAGTCACACGCAATTTCGCGTTTTGTGAATACAGCTACTGACGGCGACCTCGTCGTCGCGATGTGTGGTAAGACCGTTCGAGGAGTTGGCCGTATCGCAGGTGACTACTACTTCCAGCCGGGGGAAGAGTTTCCGAACCGTCGCCCGGTTGAGTGGCTGAACCTGGACGACTGGGAGTTTCCAGAGGCGGATGCGAAAAGCACGTTTGGGGAGATCCGTCACAGCACAGCCAACTTGGTCGAGATTGAAAAACGAATCTATGACGCCATACCGCTGATCGCGACCGAAAGGAAGCAAGTCGATCCAGCCAGGGGCACGCGTATTCCAGAGTTATCGGGGATTCCCGGTCGCATTCAGGCCGCCTTGGAACGGAAATCTCAAGTAATCCTGTACGGTCCACCTGGCACGGGAAAGACGTTTTGGGCTGAACGGACAGCCCGTGATTTGTCGGCTCACGATGCGTTTGGAATGCCTTTCGATGAACTCAATGCGGAGCGCCAGAGGAAGGTCATCGGAGATGGGCGTGAACAGGCCGGGCGGGTGCGCTTCTGCTGTT
Organism: Pirellulaceae bacterium; assembly: GCA_016784735.1. Taxonomy (GTDB): domain Bacteria; phylum Planctomycetota; class Planctomycetia; order Pirellulales; family Pirellulaceae; genus JADHUC01. The sequence continues at coordinate 42,829 of JADHUC010000015.1, forward strand.
TTCATCCAGCCTACGGTTACGAAGACTTTTTGGAGGGCTATCGACCGGAAGAAACAGATGGTCGCATGACTTTCGTGTTGAGGTCCGGAATATTTCAGCGGATCTGCGACGACGCAGCGGCGAGTCCGAATCAGCGTTTCTATCTGATCATCGACGAGATTAACCGTGGAGACATCCCGCGTATCTTCGGGGAGTTGCTGACGGTTCTGGAAAAGAACAAACGCGGCAAGGCGATCCTCTTGCCACTGACCGGCGAGTCCTTCTCCGTTCCATCCAACGTGTATGTGATTGGGACGATGAATACTGCGGATCGATCCATCGCACTGCTCGACACCGCCCTACGACGACGCTTCGGCTTCATTGAGCTAATGCCCGACAGCTCAACATTGGGTGACGCGGTCATTGACGGCATCCCGCTTGGCCCGTGGCTAGACGAACTCAATCGCAGGATTTGCGATCACATCGGCCGTGACGCCCGCAATCTGCAAGTCGGCCACTCTTACCTGTTGGAAGCGGAGAAACCGATCGCTACGTTCCCGAAGTTCGCCCGAATCATTCACGACGACATCCTTCCGTTGCTGGAAGAGTATTGCTACGAGGACTTCGCGATGCTGGAACGCATCCTGGGCCAGGGCCTCGTCGATGGGGAGCGTCAAGAGATTCGTCATGAGCTGTTCGCCGACGACCGGCACGACGATCTCGTTCATGCTCTTTTGGCACCCTGTCCCGAAATTGCCGCATCACCGCAGGCGCTGGAAGCAGAGATCCAGGAAGAAGACGGAGCGGATGAACCTGACGATGAAGGTGACGATGAATAGCGATGCAGTGTGTTGACGTTACGATTTCTGAATGGGAAGAACTTGTTCCAGCGTCGGGAACGGCACTCGAGGGTGTGTTTCTGCCGGCCGACCCCGGCGTGCGCCAACTCGCGGATCAATTGGCGAAGCGCGGTATGCTGCAAGTTGAGGAATTGCGGACGGGCCTTCGCTTGAGATCGACTTCATTTGTCGGCCGGGTCACCATTGGCAACCTGCAAGTCACCGTGCAGCCAAAGCTTCAGGGGCTCCCTTTGTTGAATCTGTTGCGGTACGCCTACCGACTACGACACCTCAAATTCCTGCCCGCGGCCAGTTACGGGACCCAGTTCAACACGTTCCAGGATATTCTTGTTTATCAATTGGCGTCTGAGGCAACGGAACTCGTCTCGCGAGGGCTGGCGCGGCAATACGCGCGCGTCGACGAAGAACTACAAAGTCCTCGCGGCAGGATCGACATTGGACGAGTTGTGCGGCAGGGAACGCAAGCACGCACAACGCTTCCGTGTTCACACTTCCCACGGATTCACGATTGGCTACCCAACCAGTTGCTGCTGTCCGGCCTGCGACTGGCGGCCCGCGTCGCCTCGGATGTGACGCTCGCGAGTTCGGTCCGGCGGGTGGCATCGGTGTTGGCCGATCAGGTCAGCCCTGTTCCCCTGGACCGTGCGACATTCCACCGCTGGCGGCGCGAACGAAATCGGCTCACACGGGCGTACGATTCCGCGATTCTGCTGACCCAGCTTTTGGCGCATTCCCAGGGACTCGACTTGGATGCAGCCGCTGGAGCGTTCAAGCTCCCCGGTTTCATGTTCGACATGAACCGTTTCTTTCAGGCTTTGCTCTCGCGCTTTTTGCACGAAAACCTGTTGGGCTATCACGTTGAAGACGAACACGGCCTGAAGGGAATGATGGGCTATGTTCCCGGCATGAACCCACGTAACCGACGCGACCCTGCCCCGCGTCCCGATTTCGCTGTGCTTGACGGGAGTCGCATTGTGGTTCTGTTGGACGCGAAATACCGAGACCTGTGGAACCACCCATTGCCCCGCGAGATGCTCTATCAAGTGGCAATTTACGCCCTGAGCCAGCGGCTCAATCGGGAAGCGATCATCCTCTACCCGACAGTGGAGCCGTTTGCCAGGGAGTCTCGAATCGAAATCCGTGATCCATTGAATGCGACGGTAACGGCCTACATTGTTCAGCGGCCTGTTGATTTGGTTCATCTAGAAAACCTAGTTCGATCTCGCAGTGGCACACCTGGACAGCGTAGGATTCGCGCCGAGTATGCTCATCAGTTGGCCGGAATGTGAACACTCTTCGCCTTTCGGAGGGCACGCGGTTGTGGCACGGTCTCCCGACCGTGCCACCGCCCCGACCGCAGGTCTCCCGTTTCCAACAAGGACCCGCATCATGGAACGTTACCGCATCCGACCTGACACAGCGGTATATTTCGTCACATACAGCGTGGTTGAATGGCTGCCAGTGTTCGTGTCCGAGGTAGCGTGTCGAATCGTTACCGATAGTCTGGAGTACTGCCGCCAGCACAAAGGACTCCATACGAATGCCTTTGTGATTATGCCGACTCACATGCATGCGATTTTCTTCGACCGCGACTTTGATTCCAGTCGGCTGGTGCAGTCGCTTGCCGACTTTCGGAAGTTTACAGGGAGGTCGCTGAGTGACTTTTGCAGTAGCCAAATGCCACGGTGCTTCGCGGAGACGTTGCGCAGCGCCGCGACTGCCGACCGTGCGCGTCGATTCTGGCAACCGAGCCGGCATCCGGAAGCAATCGAGACCGAAAAGTTCTGGAGGCAGAAGTTGGATTACCTGCACGAGAACCCTTGTCGCAAAGGACTGGTGGCGCGGGCCCAGTATTGGCGGTTCTCGTCCGCCGCGTACTACGTTTCGGACGGTCAACAAGAGTGTGATGTGAAGATCGCTGGGCTGGATTGGTCGTGAAGAGGGAGACCTTCGGTCGATGAGGTGGCACGGTCGGGAGACCGTGCCACAACAGCGCAAACGAACCGGAGATGCTATGATCAGCCGGAAAGACATCGTTCGATCGCTTACTGACGTTGGAATCGGTCGCGGAGACCACCTGGTCGTGCACGCGAGCCTGCGCAGTATCGGGGCGATCGACGGTGGCGCTGATGCGGCGATTGATGCGCTGGTCGATGTGGTGGGCGATGGCGGCACCGTGGCCATGCCGAGTTTTCACTACACGCGGCCGCTGCCCGAGCCTCACTTCGACGTGCGGACCACGCCGGCCAAGACGGGAACGCTGACGGAAGTCTTTCGCCAACGCGCCGGTGTGCGGCGCAGCCTTCATCCAACGCACGCGGTTTGCGCCCTCGGCCCAAGGGCAGATGAGTTCCTGGACGACCATCTGACGTGTGAGGCCGTGGGGAAAGACTCGCCGTTGGACCGGATCGCTCAAGCCGGTGGGTATGTACTGCTGATTGGCGTGTCGCACTTGGCCAATACGACAATCCACGTCGGCCAATGCCATGCCGGTCTGGCCAGGTATCATTGGCAAGACGGTCCCGTGCCGATTGCGAAGGTCCTCCTGGCGGACAACCGCGTTGTGGAGCACCCACTTGACGCGTCGGCGGGCTGTTCTCTCGCGTTCAACGCGGTCGACTATCTGCTTCGTCAGCGGGGATTGGTGCGAGACACGTATATCGGCCACGCACCGAGCAGTCTGATGCGCGGGCGGGACATTATCGATACAGTGGTGGCCACGTTGAAAGAGCGCCCGGATGCACTGCTGTGCAATCGCCAAGCGTGCCGGCCGTGCGTTCTGGCGCGCAGGCATTCGCACGCCGCCGCCGAGAGGAGCGCGCCGAATGTGGTCAAGTGACACGAGATCGGAGAACCGATGAGATACGACTATCACATCCTCGACGAAAACGAAATCATGCGGATCCACGAACTGTCGCTCCGCGTGTTGAGCAACCTAGGTATGAAGGTGCAGGACGACAACCTGTGCGCCATCCTCGCCCGGAAAGGACTCCCCGTCGACGGCAAACAACAGCTCGTTCGATTTCCCACGGACATGGTCGACGCGGCCATCGCTACGGCGCCGAAGCGGTTTTCGATGTTCGACCACAAGGGCAATGAATTTCCGATAGAAACCGGCCACGAATTGCCCGCTGTCTATTCCAACGCGTTGAAGATCTGGGACTGGCAAACTGGGGCAGTGCGGAGTTCGACCAGTGAAGATCTCGTTCGCTGCGTGCGACTGGCCGAAGCGATTCCCGACGTCAAGATTAATAACCCGGTCTGCCTGCCGGGCGACTCGGCGGAAGCCGATCCGGTGCTGCGGGCGGCGTGCATCGTGTTGCAGCATTCGACTAAGATGATGGGGGCCGCCCCTCACAATTTGGCCGAGGCCGTGTTTTGGGAGGAAGCCGAGGCCATCGCCCAGCAAGACCTGCCCTCGAGCCGAGGACCGAGCATCAACTATGGTATATCGCCCGACAATCCCTTGCAGATTAACGCGACGGTCTCGGAGATCCTGCAATACCTGGCCGTCCGTAACTGCGTCCTGCTGATCAGCTCGTGTCCCATTGCCGGCGGCACGTCACCGGTGACCATGGCAGGGACCACCGTCCAGACGCACGCGGAGTTCCTGGGTATGCTGACCATTGCCCAGTTGCTTCGCGAAGGTGTCCCCTGTATCTACGGCGGTTCAGCCGGTCCCATGGACCTCCGCGCGGGACAGCTTTGTTATGGAGCGCCCGAGCGAAACACCATGCTGTGCGCCAACATCGATATAGCGAGGCACTTTGGGCTGCCCCATTTTTCCTCGGCCGGATCGGTCGACAGCGCGCTTCCCGACTTCCAGGCAGGTCAGTCGAAGGCGCTGGCGTATCTTTCGCGGCTGATGATGGGTACCAGCCTGGGGATCAGCTTCGGATGTCTGTTGACCGGTAGCACAGTTGCCCCCGAACAAATCATCTTGGACGTCGAGGCCTACCGCGCCGCAAAGGCCATGCTCAAAGGCATGACCGTGGACGACGACCACTTGGGCTATGAAGCCATCCGCCGCGTCGGGCCTGCCGGGAGTTTTCTGGAAGACGAACACACGATGAGCTTCATGCGGAGCGAGTATTATCTGTCAAATGTCATCAACCACGATGGCGAGAGAGGCAAGAGTATGCTCGACAGGGCCCACGACCAAGTGCACGAAATCCTCGAACGCCACCAGCCAACTGTCTCGGAAAAAGTGCAGAATGATCTTGATGTGTTCTTAGGCGACTATTCGCGAACTGTTGCTGGTTGAAGCTCTCGCCCCGCAAGCGGCGCAAATAGAAATGTACCCTGGTTACGAGGCTCTGCCTCGTAACCAACTGTCCCCGAGGCTCCGCCTCGCATACGCCGGCAGAGCCGGCAAGACCATGCGTTCCCAGGCCGGAGCCTGGGAACGAGAATCAGGGACCGGGCGACGGTCCCGATGGCCCTCAAGATCGGTAAAACATCACACTCGGAAAGAGAGTCTCCAATAGCGATGCAGATTAAAAGCCTGAAACTCAAGGACTGCTACTACGGCAACCAGTGGTTCGACGAGATCGAGCACCGCTGGGTATACGATGATTTTGTGGCCGAAAAGGACTGGCAGAAGGGATGGATCAGCTTCGATTGTGCGTTGTACAATCCGTCCGATGACCGGGTGTACCTGGGCATCACTTGCTTCGATGCCAACGACGTTTTCAAGACGTACGACCGCCAGACCGGCCAGTTCGTGGATTTGGGATACAGCCGCGTCGCCGACCCCTTCGACGCCAAGTTTCACCGATCGCTTGTCAAGGGCTCCGACGGCTGTCTCTACGCCGCCCCCGCGCTATTGCACTGCCCCGATAAATATCTCGAAGCCCCCGGAGCGGCTGTGGTAAAGTTCGATCCGGCCACGGGCCATATCGAAAAGCTGGGCGTTGTGCTGCCGCATGTCTACGTCCAGTCGCTGGTCCTCGATCCGCAACAGGATGTGGCCTATTGTCTGTGCTTCGCCCCGGAGTACCTCGCCTCGTACAACCTCCGCACCGGCGAGGCGAAGACGCTGGGGCTGCTCGGATCGGGCTACGGGGCCATGGCACAAGGCGAGAACATCGCCCTGGACGACCGGGGCTGCGTGTGGAGCAACTGGTCGCTGACACGTGCCTGGCAGAACGAGCCCGGCCCCGATGCAATCCGCCTTTGTAAGTACGACCCCCGCGAAGACCGAATCGTGTATTTCCAGAAGGGCCTTCCGCACCCTGACGGTTCCTACGGATACGCTAAAGCGGAGGCGCTGTTCAACTTCGGCGACGGCGCGATGTACGCCAGCGGTGCCAATGGTTCGCTGTATCGCATCGACCCGGACTCGGGCGACGCGGAGTTCCTGTTCACCCCCACGCCGGATCGCCGCAGCCGTCTGTCGAGTCTCGTGAAGACAGAAGATGGCGTCGCCTATGGCATCACGGGCCGGGACGGAAAGTGTGAGCTCATGCAGGTGCACTATAAGGAAGCTCGGTTCGAGAAACTCGGCCACGTTGTCGATGCCGACGGCAATGCCATGTTCCAGTGTCACCACATAGTTGCCACGCCCGATGGCGTCCTGTATGCCTGCGAAAACGACAATCCCTACCGCAGCAGCTACCTCTGGGAAATCACCTTGTAGAAGAGACGATCGAGATGGGAGAGACGCAAAGCAACTTGGTGGTGGCCGATTACGTGCTGGTCGTCGGTTTCTTCGTGGTGATGCTTGCGATCGGCATCTACTTCGCCGGGCGGATGCGCGACATGAAGGACTATTTTGCCGGGGGCAAGCAGGTTCCCTGGTGGCTGTCGAGCGTTTCCTATTGGATGAGCAGCTTCAGCGCGTTTGCCTTTGTCGCCCTTTCAGCCATGGCCTACAAGCATGGTTTCGTGGCCGTCACGATGTGGTGGATAATCGCCGCCCTGACGGTTCTCACGGGACACCTGGTTGCCGCTCGCTGGCGTCGCGTGGCTACGACCAGCCCGCTGGAATTTGTCGAACAGCGTTACGGTGTGGTGATGCGGCAAGGCCTTTCGTATCTGGGTGGCGTGCTGATTGTGTTGGACGATGCCACGAAGATCGTGGCCATCGGCATGGTGGTCTCGGTGTCCCTGGGCTTTCCCACCATGGGGGCCATTCTCGCATGTGGCCTGATCATGTTGACCTACACACTGCTGGGAGGGTTGTGGGCTGTTTTGATCACCGACATGGTCCAGTTCATCGTGATGCTGACCGCTGTGATCGTGCTCGTTCCGTTGACGCTGATCCGAGTGGGCGGAGTAGCCGGCTTCGTCGAGAAACTGCCCGAGGACGCGTGGGCCCTGACCGGAGGAAAATACACATTGACCTTTCTCTCCGTCCTGGGCTTTTTACAACTGCTGAACTTGTCCACGCGCTGGTCGTTGGTCCAGCGATTCTATGCCGTGCCCAGCGACGCCGACGCTCGAAAGGTGTGCTACCTGGCGGCCGTGTTGTTCTTCGTGGTGGCGCCCGTCTTGTTGTTTCCCGCCATTGCCGCGTCGATTTTTCTACCCGGAGAGGGAAATCCCGATCGGATCTATGGGCTTCTGTGCCGGGAACTGCTTCCGGTGGGCATGCTGGGGATGTTGGTTGCCGCCATCTTCTCCGCGACCATGTCGTCGCTCTCCAGCGACTATAATGCGGTCGCCTCCGTCCTGACCACCGACGTCTACAAGCGGCTGGTGGTTCGTTCGGCGTCGGACCGTCACTACGTCGCAGCCGGACGCGTATTCACGCTGATCGTGGGGCTCGTGACGGTCGGAATCGCTTTGGCCATGGCCAAATTAGCAGAGGGAACGTTGCTGTTCGACCTGATGGTGATGATCTTCACCTTGTTGGGCCCGCCAACGATGCTCCCAGTCTTGGCTGGGTTGCTGTCGCGACGCGTTTCGGGAGCCGGCGCGCTGTGTGGGATGGTGACTGGAGTCGTTGTCGGTCTTGTGGCCGGCTTTTTCGGCTCGGCTCTGTTGTACCTATTGGATACAATCGCGGCTCCGCTGGTCGGTCATGCCGTTGCTGTCGAAGAAATCTCCGAGACCGCCTTTATGACGATTTCCATCGCGTCCACCACCGTGGGATTGATCGTTGGCAGCATCCTTTGGCCGGGTTCGTCGAAGACAAGAGAACGCGTTCGCCGTTTTCTGACCGGCCTGACGGCGCGAGAGATCCCGCAGGCTGCCTCGCCGGATTCCGGTGACACGAAGGTCTCGCCGGTGCCGATCGTCGGCGCAGCCGTCGCCGTGCTTGGCGGGTTGCTGCTGGTCGTCGTGCTCGCTTCGGTCCCAATCGGGCAGGGCACTTGTAGCCTAGTTGTTGGGTCGAGTATGCTCGTGCTCGGCTCCGGGCTGATCGTGTTATCCTGGCTGTATCGGCGTGGCTCGGCTTAGAGAAATGGAACAAGACCATATTCGCATGAAAACCGACATACACATTTGCTGGACCATTGACTGCGAGGCCACGCAGAAGGCCATCGATAATGTCGACTTGGGTATGCGCGCGATTCGTGGCTTCGCAGCGCTGATTACCGAGGCGGAGCTGCGAGCCACACTGTTCGTCCTGCCGGCCGACGCAGCGGCGTATCCCGCGCTGCTCCGCGAATTGGACGAAGATCGCTTCGAACTGGCCCTGCACTATCATCCGCACGAGGAGGGCTACGACGATTTCTGCGGCGGCTATGCGGCCGAAGCACAGCGCAAGATGTACGGCGATGCGATCAACAAGTTTGCCGACGCAGTGGGCGCACGGCCCAAGGCGTTTCGTACGGGAAGTTGTTCGGCGAACGACGCGACGTTTCCTGTGACTGCCGACTTGGGTTTCGATTGTTGTTCGCATTCCATGCCAGGCCGGAATATGGCGCAACTCCGCAGCAACTGGGCCGGTGCGCCGCAGCATGTGCGCTACGCACATCCGGCCAATCGGCTGCTGGAAGGAGGACTCGACCTGGTCGAAGTGCCGGTGACGACCGATCCCGAATCCATGCTCTGGTCCGGAGCACACCCGCAGGACTTGCGAGTAGAGTTGTTTGACGCCAAAAACCAACGCTACATGATCGACAAAGTGCTTGCCCGCGAGAAAACGCGCCCACAGCCCGTCCAGGCCATCGTCGCGCTGACGCACAACACGTTCAAGTACGACGATCCGGCCGACTTCCGGCGCCAAACCATGCAAGAGATGATGTCCGATTTCGCGGAACTGGCCGACAAGCATGACGTGAATCTGGTGCCGGCCACAATTAGTCAGGTCGCCGCGGCTTACCGCGCTGCCGTGCCAGTGTCGACGTGTCGATCGCGTGGGGAGTAAGCGAAGCGTTCGTTCCGTGAAAATCGAATGTCGAACAATGAGTCGCAGAGAATGAATGACATAAAGAACATCCGCGAGATTCCCTTTGGTGCGATGGGCGGCATCTATGAACAGGACGATATCGAGGCCGTGATGAACGCCGTCCGTGGGGCATCCGAGCCGGGTGGTAGCTTCTTTCCGTTGCCAGAGGAAACGGATTTTCAAAACGCGTTTGCCGCGCACGAGGGGGCGGCCAAGGCGATTGGCGTGAATAGCTGCGGCACGGCGTTGGACCTTTGCATGATGGCGTTGGATGTCGGCCCGGGGGACGAGGTGATCACCGCGCCGTTGACTTTTGTGTGCTCGGCTACATGCGCCATTGCTCGCGGCGCCAAGGTGGTGTTTGCGGATATCGATCCAGCCACCTTGTGCCTCGACCCGCAAGACGTGCGCGAGCGGATTACGGATAATACCAAGGCAATCATCCCCGTGCACTTCGCGGGCTTGGCTGCCGACTGTGACGCGTTCGATGCCATCACCGACGAAACGGGTATCCCGATTGTCTACGACGCCGCCCACGCTGTATCAACTCACTACAAAGGGCAGCCAATCGGCGGGCGCGGCAAAGCCAATTGTTACAGTTTTCAATCCAACAAGAACATGACGACGCTGGGCGAGGGCGGCGCCGTCACTACGGATGATGAAGATTTTGCGGAAGTGGTACGGCAGAAGAAGACCTTCGGTTACGTCTATCGCCCTGCACTGCGAGTGGTGAGCGTCGGGTTCAACTACCGGCTGACGAAAGTGCAGTGCGCCGTGGGCCTGACGCAATTGGCGAAGATCGACCGTGTGATAGCACGGCGGTTGGAAGCATTCCGACATATGCATCGCTCGCTGGAGGGCGTCGATGAGATCATTCGCCCTGCGGGTATCGAGACCGGTCACGGTTGCCATCTGTACGTGGTGCGGCTGGATACGGGCAAGGTGAGTTTTGACCGCGCCGCGCTGCTGGGCCTGCTCAAGAACAAGTACAAGGTCGGCTGTGCCATTCACTACCCGGCAGTATGGAGTTGGGAAGTACTCGCCGAGTTGGGTTACGACGAAGACACGGCCAATTGCCCAATCGCGGCGAAAGTGTGCCAGGAGGTGTTCAGCCTGCCGTTGTTCCCGCACACTACGGCGGAAGACTGCGAGTACATCGCTTGCGCAATCAAGCAATCCCTGAGTGAAGCAGGTGAGTAGCGAGCTCGACTCAACCCTAACGTTCCAAAGACAGAAGATGGGGCAACGGCCTTTCACTTGGTGGCATCTGTTTCATATGTGTTCTCACGTGTTGTAATGCGGAGCCAGCCGTCCTTTCCTGCACCTGTTTGCAGTTTGAGTGAGGTGTGCAACTAATGGATGAGAAGACCGTCAATTGGGCAGTTGTGGGCGTAGGCGACATCGTCGGCAAACGCGTGGGACCGGCCATTCATCAGCAGCCGGATAGCGTTCTTTATGCCTGTGTGTCAACTCATGCCGCGGCAAAAGAGGCCGAAATCGCTTCACTCGCTCCACGGAAAGTCTACACCGAGCTGGAGCCAATGCTGGCCGACCCCAACGTGGACGCAGTGTACATTGCCACGCCCGTGTATCTGCACGCACCGCAGACGATTGCTTCACTTCGGGCCGGCAAAGATGTTGTGGTTGAAAAGCCGATGGCGTTGGACGCCGCGGAAGCAGCCGAGATGTGCCGAGTCGCCGGGCAAACCGGACGGCGGTTGGCCGTGGCCTACTACCGCCGCTTTTGGCCTCGGTTCCAAGTGGTCAAAGATATGCTGGACCGCGGCGACTTTGGCCAAGTTGTACTCGTGCGCATGGCGCTTCACAGTTGGTACGGGCCTGATCCGGACGCGCCGGGCGCCTGGCGCGTGAAGCGTGATCTGTCCGGCGGCGGAGTGCTCAGCGACGTCGGCAGCCACCGGCTGGACCTGTTGGCCTGGTGGTTCGGCCTGCCCCGCCGACTGGTCGCCGAAGTGGAAACGCTCACCCACGACCATGACGTGGAAGACTCGGCCACTGTCTTGATGACGCTGGTCGACGGTGCGCAGTTCACCGGGTCGTTCCACTGGAACAGCAAGACGTGGACCGACGAGATCCACGTCGTGGGAACGGAGGCCAAGGTCGCGCTGCATCCCAGCGACGGCGACGGCGCGGTGGTTACTGTCGGACGGGACGTTGAGCACCGCAAGATTCCGAATCCGGAGAACGCTCATTACCCGCTTGTCGACGACTTCGTCCGCGCCATCATCGAGGATCGTGGTCCGCGGTTTACCGGCGCCGATGGCATGAATGCTACGCAAATCATGGACGCGGTGTTCGAATCGTCTCGGGAACAAAGCTGGCTGGAGGTCGACTCACTCGAATGACTTCTATGACTCAGGACGAACTGCGTACGCACTTCCAGGCGGTGGCTTCGACCGTCGCGGAGGGACTGTCCAAAGGCAGCTCTCATTTCGTTGGCCTGGTAGCCAAGTGGGAGAAGAGAGATCTCATCCCAGGCCTGAGCGATCTGGACTTCCGCGTCATTTGTGACGACGACACCACCGCCGACGATTGGGTCGCCATCGATCGGCTCACCGGGCAAATCCATCTGGAGATGGTCCGGGCACATCCCGAGTGGAATCGCATCAACGAACACACCGCCGGGGCCGGGTTGACCGTATCCGAGGCATTGGACGGCCGCTTGAGCAACCCGGAATACGCCGTGTGGACACTGTGGTGGGGCCGCCAGGATTGGTTTGATCGACTCAAAGCCCAATCGGCCGCGCGCGAGTTTGACGCCACGGACGAACAGCACCATCTGAGCAAGTTTCTCCACTATTACTCGCCTTACATCCACGGGATCGATCCACCGGTCAACCTGGGACCGTCCGAACCCAAGTACGCCCTGCATTCACGCTGCTGGCACTATTTCGCCCCGCCGGTCCTGTCCGCCGCAGCGATCCTGGCTCGCAAGAACTTTCCCGGTAAGTGGGAAGGGCTGACTTGGCTACGCGACAACGGATATGTGGCCGAGCAAGTCGACGCCGTTTTTCAGCAGGTGGATGTTCACTACGACACGCCTGAGCAGACCGACGCCCGCCGCCTCAAGGCGTTTGAAGAGCTGCTCTTCTCCGGCTTCGAGCATTTGTTCCCCTTGTTGGTCAAGTCCATCGAGCATTTGGACATCGACCGACCGGCAGACCCGGCTGAGTTGAAAGGGCGACTGGCATCGAGCGAAACTGATCCGCTCGCGAGCCTGATTGAAAACGTTCGCTACGCTCGGATCCGCGCTGGACGCTATTACTTCTACGTGAACGCGCCGGAGCACTTTGACGTCAGTCGACTTTTCTACTACGAGTTGATCTGGATTAAGAAACTCACCGGTCCCATTATTGCGAACCTGCGCATGCTACTTGGCGACCAAAGCCTGAGTCCCCAACAGTGTTTTGACCGCCTGGGTTTGAGGCTGGAAGATCTCCACAGACGGGCCCTCGATCACCTTTGGGATCTGGCGAGTCGACCCGGTGACGATGTAGCGGTTCCGGGCTTGTTCGAGTCAGCGGTTGGATTGTTTCCTCACTACTATCGTCTGATCGAGCAGGCGCTCGACCGTGCGACAGGGATGTCAGAGGCTTTATGTCCGTAACGCTCCTCGAGACGTTCCGGCAGAAGATTCCTGACACATTTTTCGCCACTCTGCCGCATCCGTCATCCGGCATGCGCCGTCGCTCGAACCGCCTGCGTGAGCCCCAGATTGGGAACGCGGCATGACAGATCCGAACCGTTCATGATCTGCACGTCGCCGAGTTGGAGTGTTTCGCTCCCGTCATCCGACGCCAACCGCAGGCCGAGCTCGTCGATCTCGCGGCTAAGTCGATCGGCCTCAGAAAACAATTGGCTGCTGACCGCGTCCTCGAATTCCTGAAAGACCTGCCGAACGGCAGTGAAGTCTGGACCGACAATGATTTGACCGAATACACGGTCGCCCTCGATGCGTTCGATTGACACGCTGCCCAGACAGCGGCCCTGCGCGTCGACTAAACGAACGTCCTGTTGGGGATCAAGTGGCATCACGCACTCCAAATCGTGTCTTGAAACGCTTGCGACAACGCTTGCAGTCTTGTTTCAGTAAACCCGTTAACGCCATCTTTATGTATCAGCCGAGCGTGATTGGCGAAATGCCGCGTCGGATCGGCAATCACGTCGAAGCTCGCCTGACGAATCGCTTCCACAGTGGCGCTTCCGACTCGCTCCGCGGCCAAGAGCAAACGCGTCGCCTGCGGGAACGTCTGACGAATCTGCTCCGCCGCTTCGTCCGGCATGCCGCCCAAGAACACGGAGATTCCGGGAGGATCTAGCGATTCTTCCTTCTCCTTCAATCGCAGGTTGCCGACACCACCGCCACCAATGCGATGTATGGCGGTATCCGGTGGAATCGGCCCGGATGAAGTGGGTTCCATGTTTTCTCCAGCGTTACTTTCATTATTATATCAGTTGATGCCAAGATGCGTACCAGTGCCTGGACGGCAGAACGGGATTAGTCTCGTCCCTGCCTCCGTTCCTGCCAGGCCGCAACACCAGGTTGTACGAACTTGTTCCATCTGGAAAGAAGCGACATGACGCGCCCAAAATGCGATCGTGCGATCACACGGCGAACTGCCATTGGGCAAATGGCGACTGGGACGGCGGGAGCTGTTGCCATTTCGGCGGTCGGATACGCGTCAAACCAGCGGAGACCACTCGCTATGAGAATCATCGACGCCCACGTTCACATCGGCCGCGGCGTACAAATGCAGCACGATACCGATAGCCTGCTGAGAAACATGGGTGAAGCGGGCATCGAATTCTCCATTGTGTGTCCGATGGACAGACACATGGCCGTTGCCAACCGGGAGGGCAACGATCTGGTTATCGAGGCGGTCAAGGCCCATCCGGATCGTCTGGCGGGAATGGCCGCGGCCAATCCCTGGTTTGGCAAGAGCGCCGTCGAGGAAATACGCCGCGCCCTGGGCTTGGGGCTCACCGGAGTGAACATTCATTCAGTGCTGCAAGGTTTCCGATTGGGCGACCACCTTGTCGATCCCATTCTGGAGGTGGCTGCCCAGTGCGACGTACCTGTCTATGCCCACACGGGTACAGCCGGCCTCGCCGAGCCGTTTCATCTGATCGAACTGGCCAGGCGGTTTCCCACCGTGAACTTCCTGATGGGTCACGCCGGCGCGAGCGACTACTACAACGACGCCGTCCGCGGCTTGGAGTTTGCAGAGAATGTCTGGCTGGAATCCTCCAGGAACGGGCCAGCGAACTTCTGCCATTGGCAAGTCAGCGGCGTCGCGAACAGAGTCGTGTTCGGCACGAGCGCCCCGGAGTACATTCCAGAGATCGAACTACAGACCCTGCGCGACGTATTCACGGAAAGCGACGAACAAGAGAGGATCTTCTCGAAGACGATTCTGGAGGTCTACAAAGGGAGGTTGCCGGTATGATCATCGACGCCCACACGCACCTGGAACCCCTGGCCGATTATCAAGGCGAAGCGCATGCCGCCTACGGAATGGCCACTGTCGGTCTCCAGACCTACCTACGACAGTTCGAAGAAAACGGAGTCGACGCGTGCTTTACGTTCATGCGTATGGGACTGCACTTGGAATCGCGCATCCCAGAGAGTAACGATGGGCTGGCCCGTGCCAGAGACAGCGCGCCGGATCGCGTCTACCCGTGGGGAACCGTCCATCCGGCGTGGCCGGAAAAGAAGCTCCGCTCGGAGATCCGCCGCATCGCCAAGGTCCTCGGCTTCCACGGGCTGAAATTCGTTCCGATCGTCCAGGGATATCCCATGTCGGCTGTCGGTATGGACATCGTGGCAGAAGAGGCGATCGATTTGGAGCTGCCGGTCACGTCGCACGACGGTTCGCCGGAATACTGTTCTGCGATTCAGATCGCCTACTACGCCAGGAAGTACCCGAAACTGCGAGTGATTTCGGCTCACGGCGGGCTCAGGGAACTCTGGCCCGATATGATTGACGCCGCCAAGGAGCTGGCGAATCTATGGATCTGCCTGAGCGGACCGACTCAGTGGGCGATTCAAACGCTGTATGACAAACTAGGGCCTAAGAAGCTACTGTTTGGATCGGACGGCGGACTTGGCCATCCAGCCATCACTACGGCCTATTTGCGACGGATCGAGCGCCTGGAGGCCCCAAAAGAGCACAAGGAAATGATCCTTGGCGGCAATGCACTGAACTTTATCAAAGGACGTGGCGCTTAAGGCAATCTTCACGCCGCCTTCCAATCGTGGCGATTGCGGCCGCCTCGGTTTTGAGGACAATAGTGTCCAGGCGCGCTGTTGTCTGCCACCGAGCGCCGAGGTAGGGTGGACCAAGTCTTCGCGGGCCCACCGCAATACGCCTGCCATCCGAATACGCTTGCATCGGATGGTCAGCCAAATCGATCGATGCAAGCGGCGACAGACTCGACGAGCGCAACTCCGGTGGGCCCGCGAAGACTTGACCCACCCTACAAACTACAAACCTACTTGCACGGCGTGCAAGTGTTACCGAACAAGGTTCTTAGACGCTGGCTTGACTGCCGCCCAATTGCAGCACCGAGAGGAGGTTCCTGACATGCGTGAAACACCGAATCGCCCCGAACGGTCTACGACGCGTCGCGATTTTTTGAAACGCATTGGAGGCGTTGTGGGAGTTGTCGGTACGCCGTCACTGGTTCCCGCTACGGTGTTCGGCGCCAACGCGCCGAGTAACCGTATTCACGTGGCGTTGATTGGTTGCGGCAACCAGAGTCGAGGCGACCTGCCGGGCGTCATGCGCTATGACGACGTACAGGTCATGGCCGTGTGCGACGTCAACAAAGGGAGCTTCGGATACGCCCGCCCCGAGCACTTCCTGGGCCGCGAACCGGTCCGGCAGAAAGTCGATGAATACTACGCCAAGAAGACACGTTCCGGTCGCTTCAAGGGCTGCGATGCGTATGCTGACTTTCGCGATGTGCTGGCTCGTGGCGACATCGACGCAGTGCAGATCGTGCTTCCCGACCATTGGCATGCGCTAGCGGCGTGTATGGCGGCCCGCGCGGGCAAGGACATCTACTGCCAGAAACCGCTGACGCTTACGGTTCACGACGGGCAGGAGATGATCAAAGCCGTACGAAAATACAACCGCATCCTGCAGACCGGCAGCCAGTATCGTTCTAATGAAAGGGTCCGTCGTGCCTGCGAATTGGTCCGTAATGGCCGAATTGGCAAGATCGAGAAGGTGATTTCGATCGTTTCCGGCGCGCCCGTGGGGCCTGGTCCCGGTTGGAAACCCATGCCGGTGCCGGATGATTTCGATTATGACATGTGGTTGGGGCCTGCTCCCAACGCACCATATCACAAGGACCGCTGCTTGTACCGATTCCGGTTCAACCTCGACTACTCCGGCGGCCAGGTGACCAACACCGGCGCTCATTCGAACGATATCGTTCAATGGGCTCTGGGAACCGACGATACCGGACCGGTGGAGTTTGAAGACACGGCGTCTGTTTGGCCGCCGGAAGGCCACCTGTACAACACCGCGGTCCAGACTAACTTCCGCGCTCGTTAC